>NQJI01000050.1:0-8139 GCA_002256705.1 Methylococcaceae bacterium NSM2-1 | reverse complement strand
GCAACAAGCCTGTTCATGGTGGGTGGAATTTCTGCCTGGTATATGCTGCATAACCGTCATACCTTGTTGTTCCGCAAATCTTTGGGCATGGCTTTAGTTGGCCTGTTATTGGCTGCGCCATTACAGATTGTGGTAGGTGACATTGCCGGTTTGCAACTGTTTCACACCCAGCCTGCCAAAGCCGCAGCGATTGAAGCCCATTGGGACACTAACCCGGATACCGAAGGGGCAGAGTGGAACATCATAGCCTGGCCGGATAAAGCCAGCCAAAACAACACATGGGCACTCAGTATTCCTCATGGACTGAGTCTGATCGTAAACCATTCACTGGTTGGAAAAGTGGTCGGATTAAAGGATTTTGTCCCAGCGGATCAACCGCCTGCCATTCCCTTGATCTTTTATACTTTCAGGGTAATGATTGGCTTGGGCTTCGCCATGACCGGATTGGCTTTGGTCAGCGCAATAGTTTGGTGGCGTAGACGCAAAATAGCCGATGATTCGATACTTCCGGTTTGGCTATTGAAGTGTTGGGTTGTGGCAATACCTATGGGGTATATTGCCACCGAATGCGGCTGGGTGGTTCGGGAAGTAGGACGCCAACCGTGGGCGGTTTATGGCTTGTTACGAACTGAACATGCAGTATCTCATTTGCCGGCTACTGCGGTAGCTACCAGTCTGGTGCTGTTCGTGGCTATTTATACTTTGCTGTTAGGGTTATTTCTGCTGTTTGCCCGGCGCATTTTTATGAATGGTCCGGACATAAACCAGCAGCTGCCGATGTATGCCCCAATCAGCAACACTAACACGTTACTTGAAAATAAGGACTGAGTATGGAACACCAAGTATCCGAACTATTGATTAACACCTGGGGAGCCATGTTGACATTGATTTTATTCATGTATGTGGCTTTGGATGGTTTCGATTTGGGCGTGGGCGTACTCTCCTTGTTGGAACATGATGGACATAAAAAATCGCAGATGATGCACTGTCTGAGTGGCGTATGGGATGCCAACGAAACCTGGCTAGTGTTGCTGGGAGGCACTTTGTTTGGCGCCTTCCCTTTGGCTTATGCCGCGGCACTGCAATCGCTCTATGTTCCGGTTATGTTGATGTTGTTCGCGTTAATATTCAGAGGGGTTGCATTTGAATTTTGTCAGTATTCAAAAAGACCTGCTTTGTGGGTTTTTGCTTTCGGTACCGGCAGCCTTTTGACCATCATTGCCCAAGGTTTAGCACTGAGTGGTCTGCTAAGCGGAATATCATTAACTGAAATTACTGGTAAGACCGCCCTTTTCGAATGGCTCACACCCTTTTCATTAGTTACTGTGGCATTGTTAATAACCGCCTACAGCCTGTTAGGCGCAACTTACCTCTTCGGCAAAGTGGATGGGACATTACGCCAGTCGGCCGCCATTTGGGCTGGCAGGTCAACCATTTTATTAACGGTATTGCTGGTGATTTTCTTATTATTTGGCCCTGTCAACACGCCATTTGTGACTGAGCGTTGGACCCAATACCCATTATACTTTGGTATTTTTGTATTTATGGTGGGTGTTATGTTTTTACTGCTACTATGGAGCTTGAAGCAACAACATTATTCCAGCCCCTTTATCTTGTGTCTGATCGCTTTGTTTATTGTATTGGTGGGACTCGTCAGTAGTAACTATCCCTACATTATTCCAGGAGTTATGACCTTGCATGCAGCCGCCTCCTCCACTAAAACACTGGAGTTTATGCTGTATGCAGAAGGCGGATTACTGCCATTAATGCTGATCTACAACGGCTATCAGTATTATGTGCTGAGAGGAAAAATTACTGAATATCATTGAACTATTCCACTGCTTTGTATCCCGTATGCCTAAGCATTTTTCAGAAAACATGACTGATCACAGAATATAATCAACAAAATGTGACACAGAGCTGAAAAATCAGGTCAACAACAATCAATGACTTAGTTATAACAAAAACTTGCAGTCTTTTTGCCAGCCAAATATAAACCATTTTTGGTTTATATTTCAATTTAGCTCCATGCCGCATTAAAGTCATGCAATAATTTGACTCTTCTGGAATTTATGTAAAATTGAATAGACCTTTTTTATTTCAGAATTACCACCCCTTATGACATTTAAAATCATTTTTTATATTATTTTTATGACACTCAGCACAGCAAACCAGGCAACTTCAGCATCAGAAAAAAAATTGCCACCCTGTCGGGACAGTCCAAACTGCGTTTCCAGTCAGGCGGAAGATGCCAAGCATTTTATCGAACCCTTTAAAATCAGTGATTCCCCTGAAAAAGCATGGGATGCATTAAAAAAAGCCATTGACAACCATAGCCGCATGGTTATTACCCATGAAACTGAGGATACGCTTCATGCAGAAGCAACCAGTCTGGTTTTTGGCTTTGTTGATGATATTAACGTACTGCTTGATGCTGATTCGAATCTCATCCATATCCGTTCGGCCTCACGCACCGGTCATAGTGACTTCGGGGTTAATCGCAAGCGAATTGAAGCGCTGCGTTTGCAACTGCAAAAAGCGCATGTGATAGATTGAATGCTTAGCATACACAGTGCCTGAGATTGATAAATCCCTTTGCCGTTACTTCCGTAGCTGTAAATGACCCTCTACGCAAGCGCCTTGTTTATTTTTCGTCGTGATTTGCGTGTGCATGACAATACAGGGCTTAATGAAGCTTTACGTCTATCCAGGCAAGTGTTGCCCTGCTTTATTTTTGATCCCAGGCAAATAGAGCCACATCCTTATCAGAGCAAGCCGGCACTGCAATTTATGTTGCAATCCATTAGTGATCTTCAGCAGCAACTGCAGACAGCAGGCGCCAAGCTTGGGCTTTATCATGCTTTACCTGGGCAAGTTATACGCAGTGTGTATGAGCAGCTACACATACAAGCCGTGTTTATCAACCGCGATTACACGCCTTTCAGTCGACGGCGTGACGATGAGTTGTCTGAAGTCTGCCAAAGTTTAGGGATAAACTTGCACACTCTGCCTGACGCGCTGCTTACCGAACCTGAACAGGCAGTCAAAAGCGATCAGACGCCCTATAAGGTTTTTACGGCGTTTTATAACAATGCCAGACAATTTCCCGTTGCCTTGCCGCAAGCATTAACAAGTAAGAACTTTTTGTCTCCAGCATCTGATTTTTCAGTCGACCAGCTTCATTTATCGTTGGCTGAATCAAAACAGGATGTCATTCAAGGTGGTCGTGATCTCGCTCTCGCCAGTCTTGATCGACTCAGTGAGCATGCGGATTATCAGGCTATGCGTGATTTTCCTGCGCTGAATGCGACCAGCAAGCTTTCTGCGCATCTAAAGTTTGGTACGTGTTCAGTGCGGGAAGTTTATTATGCAATCACCGAGCAACTCGGCAGCGAACATCCTTTGCTGCGACAATTGTACTGGCGCGATTTTTTCACCCATATCGCTTATCATTTTCCACGGGTTTTTGGCCGGCCGTTTCTGGATAAGTTTGCCAATCTGCATTGGGATAACAACCGCGATTATTTTCAAGCCTGGTGCGAGGGTAAAACCGGTTTTCCCATAATCGATGCCGGAATGCGTGAATTGAACGCCACCGGCTTTATGCACAATCGGCTGAGAATGATAGTCGCATCTTTTTTGGTCAAGGATTTGCATATCAGTTGGCGCTGGGGTGAGTGTTATTTTGCTCAACATCTGGTCGATTATGATCCCTGTGTCAATAACGGTAACTGGCAGTGGGCCGCATCAACGGGCTGTGATGCCCAGCCCTATTTCAGGATATTTAATCCCTGGCTACAGCAACAAAAATTCGATCCCGGTTGCCAGTATATTTATCGCTGGATACCCGAACTTAAACCGTTTTCACCGAAAACCATCCATCAATGGAATAAAAAACACAGCGATTGCAATTATCCCGAACCGATTATTGATCATGCCCATGAAAGCCAAATAACCAAGGCGTGGTTTAAGGAATCAATCAGCATACACAATTAAACTGAATGATTAAAAAATTGTCCACGAAAGGCACGAAAATTTTCATAACACAATCCGTTCGACCGTTGCTTTGTGGTAGCAACCAAAGTTGACCGGTAAACCCAGAGGCATTCCTGTTGTTTTAAGAAAGTTCAGTACCAGCGCCTTCTGTACTGCCGTTGTGACAGAAAGCGCTAAGTTCAACAATAATGGATTCATGACAAATGTAGTCAGGGGTAAAGGTTTGCTTCAATATCTCCCCCTTTGTAGAAAAGTCTCAGTACTTGATGTGCAACAAAGGGCATCCCACGTTTAAATAACCCCTTTTCCAGACACTCTTGATAGACTGCCTCAAGAAAACCACAGCCCATTTCACGATAAACCTCAAACAACGCACCTTGTATCTCACAGCATTCTTCGCTGTGCCATATTTCTCCATCCATTTTTTTCGTGCCTTTCGTGGTTTTCGTGGACTGTTTCTTTCCATTAGGCATGTTTAATTCATTTTCAGGTGCTTAGGTCTGACGATTAAATAATGCCTGATAGGCTCGGGCTGATTGTTCCGGCTGGCTGTCAAACAGTCCCCCGATGACAGCTAACAAATCGGCTCCCGCTGCCAGTAATTGTGAACCATTTTCAGGCAGAATACCGCCTATGGCGACAATAGGGATATTAAGTAGCAGTTTTGCCTGTTGCAGCGTTTCAATCTTCGCAGGTGCAGCCAGTGGTTTTGAGGAAGAAGGGAAAAAACGCCCGAACGCAACATAAGTAGCCCCCTGCCCTTGTGCGTCAATGGCTTGCTCGACAAAGTTATAACAGGAAACGCCTATGATGGCATCGTTACCTAAACGCATTCTTGCCTGCGCAATAGCGCCGTCTTCCTTGCCGATATGGACACCATCAGCGCCCACCCTGGCAGCCAGCTCAACATCGTCGTTAATAATAAGCGGGACCTTATGCTGATGGCAGATTTTAACCAGCTCTCTTGCAAGAAAGGGTGCGTCAGCCGGATTTTTATCGCGATACTGCACAATCACTGCGCCGCCTCTAATCGCTGCAATGACTTCGCTAATAATGGTATCGCCGGATTTATTATCCGTCTGGGTAATGGCGTAAAGTCCGCGGGCGGGAAATCTCATGTATCTTCCTCCATCCAGAAAAACCGATTGGGAATGTACTGGCCTCTGCCCGGTTGATAAGCGCTGTTTAATGAATTCCAGGTATACTCCTGGGCTTCCATGACGGCTTGAACAGGCTCCAGCCCATGAGCCATCAAGGCAGCAATGCTGGTAGCCAGCGTGCAACCGGAGCCATGATAACTGGCCGGCAACCTATCCCATGTGTAGGTTTCCCAGCACCGGTTGTCATAAAACAGTTGATTATTAACCGAGGGCGTCGTTTCATGCGTTCCCGTAATCAGTACATATTCACAACCTTGTTCCAGCAATTCCATGCCACATTCATCAAGATCATCAAATCCGGCCAGTTTGCGGGCTTCTTCGCTGTTGGGTGTTAGCACGGTGGTGCAAGGCAACAGAAAGTCAACAATCGTTCCAATAAGCCGGTCATTGGATAATTCAGTGCCACCGCCCGCAGCCAAAACCGGATCTAAAATAACCGGTATGTGCGGGTGTTGTTTTAAAATCGCATAAATGGCAATTGCCGTTTCATGATGCCCGATCAAGCCGATTTTGATGGCATTAACATGCAAGTCATCCAGTAAGGTATTCGCCTGACTGATAATATTTTCCGGGCTTTGCGGAATAAGCTTTTTGACATTCCGGGTATCCTGCTCGGTCAAGGCAGTAATAACACTGGCGGAATGACACTGATGACTAACCAGAGTCTCAATATCCGCCTGTACGCCAGCCCCTCCGCTAGGATCATGGCCGGAAAACGAGAGTACAACGGGGCGATTAGAGGACATTGGGCTTCCTTGGAAATTATGACGGATGATGCAGATTATCGTGACGGTTATGGCAAAAAGTATCGTAGTATCGTTATGTGAGCAAACGTTTTTTTGATTTCATGGGCATCAACTTAGGTGATTACCAAAAAGGTACACTAGCACATCCCCTACCCGGCTTTTCCCTTCATTCAGCGCACATCGACACTATTTGCTGAATTTCGACCAGATTTCACGATTTCACACAGCTTGGGTCGGTAAAAGCGCCCGTTGAAGAAAGGATATTGTGGATATATTCAACCCACTTTGGAGAAATCTGATTGACTTAGACCTTTTTCGAGCAACTCCAAACCTCTCTCTACTTTCCCACGCCCTCGCTCTGCCCGGACCAGAAAACGTGTTTCCGTATCCATGTCGGCTAGCAGCAATGTGGTCATTTCATCGATCAAACGATTGACACTGGTGCCTCGCTGTTGTGCAACTTCTTTGAGGCGACGATACTTGTCATCGGGTAGTCTTATGGTTAATGCCGTCATAATTGTAAATCCTTTAAAAAGGCTTCAGGTGTAAGTACCACCAGATTCGGAAAATTCAGTTCCATCCTGGATACATCGCGAATATTTCGGGTCACGATATATTTTGCGTTCCCTGCAACAGCTAACTCAATCAAATGGTTATCACCTTCGTCGGGTAAATTGGGGCGCCAACCGTAGTAGATTCGCGTCCATTCACAAACAGAGAGAAAAATATCCAACAATTCGCTACGCTCTTCGTAATTGAGCCGACTTTGCGAGAAAAGTTCGGTTCGAGCAAGCACATCTTCGTACTCATTGAACAGCGCGTTTCCCATCAAAGGAGTCGCCTGCCCGTGCAGACAGGCAGCAATCACAGCGCTAGCAGGCCCCGCACCCAAACACGCACCCAAAAAAATATTGGTATCGACAACAATTCTCATCGGTCAATGGTATCATAATTGCCACCATTAATGATACGACAAGGGTACTGCTGATTTCACTTTGAAGCCAAGTACTGGGCAGGCTTTTTGCCCACCGATATAAGCGATAAAAGGTGGGAAGAAAAGCGTTGCCTACCCTATACGGCTATACAAATTACGTTTCAGTGCGAATACTGTTATGCTTTACACAAATACGCTCACGAATCTGATCAAGCAGTTTTGGACTATGTTGTATAGGTGTATTTATATTTCCCATAACAGCTTGTTATTTATAATGTGGTTATGTAGATTTATTCCAAATTCAACTATCGATCATACATTGAAGTAGTGTTATGCACCGTTTATTAAATTTTAATGGACACCTGAAAGTGTGTCTAAATTATAGTTAGGCGTCGAGCATATGGGTGAACTCCGCAACATCGCAAACGCCAAGATCGAAGCCGAGCAGGCAAAGCTAATCAATTCGTTGCCAGCTGACATTGAAGCACTGAAGAGAAAGAATGCTGCCAACGGTCTCCTTCGCTCAGGCAATACTATTCTTGGGGTCGCTGCCCTCTGCTCCAACGCCCTCGATTCTCTGGGTAAGGTCGTACTTGAACAATATCGGTGGGCGGTGGTGCAATCATTGTTAACCAGTCAATCGTGGGTCGAAGAATTGGTCCGCACCTCACCAGACCAACTTCAATCGCTCTTTGACAGCTGCATCGAACACGTTAAACGAGAGGCAAACCTCGCTGGCTCACCAAATGCAGCTCCAGAGTGTATTGCGAAGCTTGAGGCTAAGCTCGGCGCAATCTCAAATGACATTGCGCTTTCCTTGCGTGCTAGCTTCGCAGAACGGAAACGAGGTCTGATCCGCAACATCGGGAACGCCTCTGCTGGCTGGTTATCAAAATTATTCGGGGGTCTTAAGCCATGAGCACGGCTAACCCATCATTCAAGCGGGACGCGCTAAAGCGTGCCCCTTAATTCAGACATTAGGCCAACTACGGAGACTTTAGTGAAAACATTAATATTCATTCTGGCTCTTGCTAGTTTTAGTGCATCGGCTACTGCTGACTCAGTCACCCTTTTTAAAGGTCGTCCGTTGATCAATATCAGCGAGGGTGGCATTGAACGCATAGTGACAGATGTGCCAAAAGACCAAGCACCCAACTTTGCCTGTATCATTAGCCAGATCAGTGGAAAATATTATTGGGCATCACGCGAAAATGTGGAATTGGTGGCAGTTCAGGGTGGAGCTTTCACAACATTCACCGCTACAAATGGCTCAGGTTACGTTAGGGTTCTTGATCCCCAGATG
>NQJI01000049.1 GCA_002256705.1 Methylococcaceae bacterium NSM2-1 | reverse complement strand
GATGACACCACGCAATTCATTAGAAGTTTCACCATTAAAATAGCAACAAGCCAATGCGCGAAAATAGCAACAAACCTATGCGCGCCTTTAAGTAGTGTAAATAGCCAGTTGCTGAAAACCATTCAGGTAATACTGGATGGAAAAAGTGAAAATGATGCCCTCAATAAACTGTTAGTTTTAACAGGAATGTCTTGGCAAGAAATTGATATACTTCGTGCTTATCGAAATTATTATTTACAACTGGGTCATCAAACTACCCGGGACACTGTTAATCATGCCTTAATCAACAATCCAAGTGTTGCACTGTGCCTTTTTAATTATTTTGAAGCCCGCTTCAGACCAAATCCGGCGTGGGATGATCCGGTACTCAGAGAAGAAGAGGTCCTATTTCCATTACGCCTGCAATTACTGGAAAGCATGGCATCGGTTTCCGACATTAATGATGACAAAATTTTACGCACCCTGTTTAATCTGATAGATGCCACGATGCGCTGTAATTTTCATCTGCGGCGTAGCCTGGATGATTATTTTGTCGCTTTCAAAATCAACAGCCTGGGTGTTATCGATATGCCCTCCCCTAAACCGCAAAACGAGATTTATGTCCATGCGGTCGACATGGAAGGCATACATCTGCGCGGCGGCAAGGTTTCGCGGGGCGGAATACGCTGGTCCGATCGGCCCGATGATTTCAGAACCGAAATTCTGGGTCTTATGCAAACCCAGATCAGCAAAAATGCCTTGATTATCCCGACAGGGGCTAAAGGCGGTTTTGTGTTGAAGAAAAACGACCTAAAATTCTCGCCCCCAAGTTCCAGCCTGGAAACGAGAGAGGCAGGAAAAAAGGCTTATATTACACTGATACACGGCTTGCTGGATTTAACTGACAATTATAGTGATAACAAAGTCATTAGACCGCAAAACATCGTCAGCTATGATGATCCCGATCCGTATTTGGTGGTGGCTGCTGATAAAGGCACGGCAAAATTTTCAGATATTGCCAATGCAGCCTCTACCGACTATCAATTCTGGCTGGGTGATGCATTTGCCAGCGGCGGTTCCCACGGTTATGACCACAAAGCACTGGGCATTACTGCACGCGGTGCCTGGAAATGTGTACAGCGACATTTTCGCGAATTAGGTAAAGATATACAAAACGAAGCCTTTACTGTTGTCGGTATTGGCAGTATGGACGGCGATGTTTTTGGCAATGGCATGTTATTGTCGCCCTATATCCGGTTATTAGCCGCATTTAGCGGGCAACATATTTTTATTGACCCGAATCCGTCTGCTAGCGATGCGCCCTTCAATGAACGCAAACGATTGTTCGATTTGCCCGGCTCAAGCTGGAATGATTATGACCGGACCCTTATTTCTAATGGCGGTGGTGTTTATTTTCGATCAGACAAAGATATTCCGGTTTCAGCCGAGTTGAAAAAATGGCTAGGCATACGCTACAAATCGCTCGACGGAGAATCACTGATACGTTACCTGCTGGCTGCGCCGGTAGATTTATTATGGCTGGGTGGAATCGGTACCTACATAAAAGCCAGCACTGAAAAACATGAAGAGGTTGGTGACCGAAGCAATGATAATGTGCGAGTGGACGCCACCAGCTTGGTTGCCCGAGTTGTAGGCGAAGGTGCAAATCTGGGTTTCACCCAGAAAGCGCGTATCGAATACGGCTTGCGCGGAGGCCGTATTAATACGGATGCAGTCGATAATTCGGCGGGTGTCGATACCTCAGATCATGAAGTTAACTTAAAAATCTTGCTGACGGATTTGCAAAAGAAAAGCATCATTGCTGACTATCAACCATTATTCATCAGTATGACCGGCGAAGTTTGCCGGCAGGTATTGGCCAATAATTATGCGCAGAGCCTCTGTTTATCGTTGGACCAATTGCGCAGTGCCGATAATTCAGCGGTTTTTTTGCAACTGGCTGAACGTTTGGAAGCCGCCGGTTTTTTCGATCGAGTAGTTGAATCATTTCCACAAACCAAAGCCATTTTATCCCGGCCCGGGCAAATAATAACCCGCCCTGAGCTTGCTGTATTAATGGCCGCCAGCAAAATGTACTTAACCCAGCGGATAGAGAATCAGACAGCCTTGTTGCATGATGAATGCTGCGATTGTTATTTACAGGCCTATTTTCCTGATCAGGTTAATGAGCATTATAACAATCACTTGTCCACCCATCCTCTGGCCAGCGAAATTAAAGCAACCATCGTCAGTAATAAAATAATCAATCAGGCAGGATGTAGTTTTTTAAGCCTTGATAATGGCGACGAAAACGGAAATATACTGGATCATGTCGGGTGCTATCTGACCTTTGACCGGGTTTTGGACGGTGATGGGCTACGTCTGGCGATTTACGCGCTGGACAACAAAATGGCGGCGGATAAACAATACATTTTGTTGCTACAGCTTGAAAAAACGCTGGCCGGCTTTTGTCGCTGGGCTTCATTGCGTAACAAAAAAATACGCCCGGATGCTAATACCATCGACTGCTATAGCCGTAATTTACAGGACTTTGAAAATTATTTTAATCAGCAAGAGAGCATTCAATTAAAACAACAGCTGGAGCTATACCAGCAGGATGGTATTCCGGAAGAACTGGCTCAAAGGATGGTGTTCATTTCCAGCCTTAATGATTTCCCTTTTATGGTTTCTTTATCTGCTGAAACCGCGACGGACTTTATCACTGTCTTCAAACTGTTCAATGAAATTACCCATTATCTGGGTTTGTATGAAATCTACGAACAGTTAGCAAAATTGCCCCCTCATGATTATTGGGAGCAAAAAGTATCGACCGATTTACAGGCGGATATAAAACGCATCATAGGTTTATTGATTAACGCCATTCTATTAAGCAAGTCTTCAACCTGTGCTGGCTATTTTGATTTGCTACCAGAAAAGCAAAAAATCAATCGATACCGGCGGGTCTATCAGGAAATCAATACGGTTTTGCCGGTAAACCTGATGCCCTATATTGCTTTAACCAAGGAGTTGGAGAAGTTGGTTGTGCCTGATTTATAGCTCGCATAAGCATCATCTTAGTCTCTATTGACATTTGATAAAAATACTTATTTTATCAATCAGTTATAGTTTTACCCTGTATTAATAACTGATTGTTTTTGAATACCTATTATCGAAATGTTAACAGAACCTAATAACGTGCATGAAATAAAGTTACCAATAAAACATTGGGTATCTGTAGGGGCGAATGAATTCACCCCTACAGATACCCGAGTTAAGCGCGTTACTAAAGAAGAAACCCCGATTATTGTGTATTGGGCAGTTGAGATTGTGAAAGAATTAATGAATACAACAAAAAAAACATTATTCACCACGAAGATCACGAAGGACACGAAGAAAATCATGTAGTCAATTAATTAAAACTTCGTGCAGCACTTCGTGTCCTTCGTGGTTATTTCTTTTATATCGGATACTTTCACAGTCTCAGTTCTGATTCGCCCATCATAATGTCATTACAACACCTTCCAGGGAGCCAAAATGAAACACAGCCGTTTTTTCGGTAACAGCACTCCAGCAATCATGCTGACGCTATTAATTGCTTGCCCGTTTAATGCGTTGGCGGACAATATCTGGAGCTATCATCAAGAAACCGATCGCTTAACCAATCGGACTTACAGCATTGCTCAATCGCCCATGCCACGCCGTGGCTTGTATGACAACATGAGGCTGGGAATCGTTTGCAAAGAAAATAAATTGCAAGTTGTTATTGATGCGGAAAACTTGATCACCTCGCAAGGCAGTAGCTTTGATTTGGAATATCAAATTGATGAAAAAGCACCTGTTACGATTCAAATGAAAACATTTCCGGACTCCAAGCGCAAAGGCTATTCAGACGAGTTCGCTAAACGCATGACTGACGATCTGTTGACGGGGCAAGCCATTTTCATTCGCATCAAAACCATGATAAAAAAGGTTCTATCGAGCTCATTCTCATTGGATAATGCAGCGGAACCTATTAAGCATGTAATTGCTGATTGCGGCCTCAGCTTATCAGACAAAGTTATCAGCGAACCAGCCTACAATCTGACCAAGTTTGAACAGGAATTCAGTAAGCTTTCTTTGGAGCAACAACAGCAAGTACTGGCTAAAATCGAAAAAATAATGATGGAAATACAGTAATGTTGTGGATCAGCGTGGATCGATTCGGGGTAATGGCGTTAAGTCCGGTCCTGTTTTGGGAGGTGCCAACAAAGGATAGCTATTGGACTGTTCGAATATTTGATCCGCTTTAACCGCGTTTACTGCGGCAGAAGGCGTCCTACAAAGTTATAGTTATTCCCGGAAATCCTCAAGCCCTGCGCCCGGGTCACGCTAACACAAATCTGATCTACAAATGCGCTAACCACGCCTGAAAATCATTAAAGTAATGTCATCATTAAATGATTCGCATTGGCAAAATTGTTTTAGATGCTTTAGCATTGCATCAATGATTCCTTCTGGCGAATGTTGAGCATATTGAATGAAAATATCACTGAGCCGTTCTACGCCAAAGAATTCACCAACTGGATTTTCTGCTTCGGTTATTCCGTCTGTATAAAGAAGGATTAAATCGCCATTGGAAATGGTTGTGGTTTTCTCCTCAAAAATAATATTTTTTCGTACCCCCAGTATCATACCCTCGGCGTCCAGCTGTCTGCATTCACGTTGAAAAGGGCTGAGTAATAGCGGCGGCGGGTGTCCTGCATTGGCAAAGCTTAATTGATGTGTTCTGGTGTTATATTGCAAATAAAACAGCGTGATGAAGTAGTCTGCATTATCCAAATCCTCAAACAGAAAATTATTGAGTACACCCAGTGTTTCCGAGGGTGTTCCCAATCGGTTTGCCTGTGTTCGTATGGCGCTTCGTGTTTCAACCATAAACAGGGCCGGACCGATAGAATGACCTGAAACATCGGCAATAATCATATCCAGCTGGTCTTCACTGCGGAAAAAATAATCAAAATAGTCACCGCCAACCTGATCGGCAGGCAAACAATAGCCGGTTACTTCAAAATGATCCGATCTAATCGGCGCTGAGGGTGACAAGGAGGCCTGAATCCGTTGAGCAATCTTGATTTCACTCTGGGCGATTGCCAGATTGACCTCCGCCTGACGAATTTTCTGCTCAGCCGCTTTTCTGGCAGTGATTTCGTGTATGAAACCGCTGAATATATAGGCGTTGCCCAGTTTTAACGGGGAGATACTGAATTCAACAGGAAATTCAGAACCGTCCCTGCGCATGGCAACATGCTCGATCAGTTTATTTAATAAGGGGCCAATGCCGGTGTGCAGGAAAGTTTGCAATCCTTGCCGGTGTTCGTTGCGATATCGTGGCGGGATAATTAATTCTTCAAGACGCTGGCCGATGGCCTCCTTACGTGCCCAGCCGAATATTTTTTCAGCCTGGTGATTCCAATCGGTAATGAGTCCGTATGAATCCATAATCACGATGGCGCTTAAGGAACTTTCAATAATTAGCCGCGTGCGTTTTTCACTTTCTATCAGGGCATCCTGAAAATGCTTTCTGGCAGTAATATCCCGATCAACGCCGCGCCATTTAAGCAGTTTGCCTTCTGCGTTGATTATTGGCAATCCGGTCGATTCGGCAAGAACAGGATGTCCGTCCTTATGCCGATAGTGATTAGTCAACGCATAAAAAGGCTGGTAGCTGGTCGCGTAAACCTGCTGCTCTGCTTTATCCTGGGGAGTTAAAAATTCAGTATAGTGCTTGCCCATAACTTCATCCTGGCTAAACCCGAGAATTTGATTAACGGCAGTACTGCTGTAGATATAATAGCCGCCAGGGTCTTGCTCCCATAACCACTCACCGGTCATTTCCGCCATTTGTCTAAAACGTTCTTCACTTTCTTTCAACGCCGATTCAGCTTCCTTGCGCTGGGTGATGTCGAGGATGGAACTGAGTATTAATGTTTCTTCATTGTTATCGATTAGACTGAGGCCTATTTCAACGGGAAATTCAGTCCCGTCTTTGCGTAACCCGTAGAGTTCTCGACCCACTCCCATAGGTCTGGACACGGGGGCGGCAAGATACGCTTGGCGATAACCGATATGTGCACTCCTAAAGCGCTCTGGCACTAACATTTCAACCGGTTGCCCGATCAGTTCGTCGCGTGAATAACCGAAAAACGTCTCGGTTTGCGAGTTGACCATCTCAATCGTTCCTGCCTCATTTACCATAACTATCGCGTTGGGCGCCGATTCCACCGCTTGTCGAAACCGGTGCTCCAGGCGCTTGCGCTCGGTGATGTCTTCTTCAAGCGCCAAAAAATGAGTCACTTCATCCTGGTTGTTTTTAATGGCGCTGACACACTCGTAAACCCAATAATCGTCGCCATTTTTTTTCTGGTTCTTGATTTCTCCGCACCATTCCCCCGTGTTCAAAAGGTTTTGCCACATGCTCTGATAATGTTCCAGCGGCGTGTTGCCCGATTGCATGATTTTTGGATTTTTCCCCAGTAATTCTTCCGATGTATAGCCGCTAATCTCAGAGAATTTCGGGTTGATGTATTCTATTAGTCCATTTTTGTCGGTAATTAGCACGGCGCTGGCGCTCTGTTCAACGGCCCGGTGCATCATCAGCTGAATTTTATCGAGCTCTTTTCTGTCACTAATATCCTGAATCAGCAAAACGATGCCGGTTTTTTTCGGGTTTTGTCCGGGTAAAACAGAAAGGGATATGAGTACAGGAATTCGTTTGTTCGTTTTGGTGACAAGTTCCCCTTCAAGGCTACCACAAGATATGTCATCGTTTAATCTGGCGAGGGTGGTCTGCCATGTTTCGGGCGTACAGATTATATCAAGCGGTTTATCGGTGAGTTCTTTTTGACCATAGCCTAAAAGGGTAGACGCTGAAGAATTGACCTTTTTAATGAGAGGAATGATATCCGTTGTATCACTAGAACGATCTAATTCAATGATAATAATATTGAAAGTGAGGTCATCTATAAAATGATACATAACTAATTATTAAATGAATGATTGTTATGAGAGTCGCCAGCTACAAGCTTGCAAATTGCGTATCATAGCCCATCAGCATCAGTATCTCTTGTTATGCGTACCCTGGGTTAACCTATACAACGATTATGATGATTTTACGATAGTGTTTCAGATAAGTCGTTAATCTTAATTAATCTATTTTTTATATCATTGCAAACCATTACCAACATCTTTAAATAAACTACCAAGAGCATATTCTCGGGCCTGGTTAGCGACAGTTTAACCCGACATCTGAAAGACTTGTCGTCTTTCTCTTTGATTGCACTAACCCGACCTATACGATTTCCCAAAATACAACTACTTAACTTCAGGCCGATAAGGATGTCAGTGATTGTATAAAGCCAAAACCTGTTTCACATAATTTTGAGTTTCAGGGTACGGTGGAATAGAGTTGTTATGTCGTATGACTGCATTTTCACCGGCATTATAGGCGGCAACTGCAAGATCCAGATTTGGATTGAACAGGTTGATTAAATGTTTTAAATAGCGTGTACCGCCATCAACATTCTGATCAGGATCATTCCGGTCGGTAACACCAAATCGTCTTGCTGTGTCTGGCATCAGTTGCATTAAACCCACAGCACCTGCTGGAGATTGTGCTGTTGAATTGTAAGCTGATTCCGTTTGAATAACGGCATGTACCAATTTGGCATCAACCTGATGCCTATAGGCGGCCTGTTCAATAAGTTCTGCAAATCTTTTTTTGTTAGCACCAGAAAAAGTACGTACTTTACCGGGGTAATTACTCGCGTAATTGTTCGAATAATGAAGTATTTTTGATTTAATAATACGCTTATACAAGCCATGTCGAGGTACATTGATATCGGTGTAGTATTTTGTCCTGATATTACGCTTATACAAGCCATGTCGAGGTAGATTGGTATAGTAGACACGACCATCAGTATCAGTAAATTTATAGATATCAGCCATCACCTCATTTGAGATGAATAAAATCAATAAAATAACCGCTATTCTCATCATTTTTTTACCTAATTTTTACCTATCGTACAGGTTTAATAGCAACTAAACTTGCGGCCTTAACCGCTTTATGCCTAGCCTCATCGACGCTTTCAGCGCTTGCCAAAGCAACGCCCATACGCCTGCTTACAAA
>NQJI01000006.1 GCA_002256705.1 Methylococcaceae bacterium NSM2-1 | reverse complement strand
TTTGGAAAACTCCAGCGACCCCATGGCTTGATAAGCTTCCGGAATCTTCGCCCATACAAACATCGTCGCTTTCGGTTTTTCAACAGGCCATCCTGCGGCGTTTAAGCCCTCACATAAGACATCGCGTCTTTTTCTATACATCTCGGCGATTTCTGCTACGCAATCCTGAGGTCCCTCCAGTGCAGCAATGGCGGCAATCTGGATTGGTGTAAACGTGCCATAGTCCAGATAGGATTTAATCCGCGCCAACGCAGAAACCAGCTCTTTGTTACCGCACATAAAACCTACGCGCCAGCCCGGCATATTATAGCTTTTTGACATGGAGAAAAATTCCACGGCAATTTCTTTTGCGCCTTTGACCTGAAGAATGGATGGGGCCTTGTAACCGTCAAAAACAATATCCGCATACGCAATATCCTGTACTACCCAGATATTATGTTCTTTAGCCACGGCGATAATCTTTTCAAAAAAATCCAGTTCCACACATTGGCTGGTGGGATTCCCCGGAAAGTTAAGAATCAGCATTTTCGGTTTGGGCCACGAATCAATAATGGCTTTATGTAGCTCATCGAAGAAATCACCACCAGGAATCATTGGCACATGCCTTAAATCCGCGCCGGCAATCACCACACCATAAGGATGTATAGGATAGGCAGGATTAGGCACCAGCACAACATCGCCAGGCCCCAGCGTGGCTAATGCCAAATGCGCCAAACCTTCTTTAGAGCCAATCGTGACAATGGCTTCCGTTTCCGGATCCAGGTCGACATCAAAGCGGGCTTTATACCAGTTACAGATGGCTTTTCTTAATCGGGGAATACCTTTGGACATTGAATAGCGGTGCGTATCCGGTCGCCGTGTTGCCTCAACCATTTTATCAACGATATGTTTAGGCGTAGCTTGATCGGGATTACCCATGCCAAAATCAATAATATCCTCTCCCGCCGCACGGGCTTTTGCTTTTAGCTCATTAACAATGTTAAAAACGTAGGGAGGTAAACGACTTATTCTCTGAAATTCTTCCATTAAAAGCTCTTGAGCAACCCGTGTATAAATGAGGTTAAAAAACATAGCTTCTCACCAGGCCGTCAAGGTTTTAAAAACCTTGACGGTAAAAATCATGTAATAGTGAGAAGTTACAAAAAACTGCCTAAATTACTGGTGTTAATACCTTCTGTCAAATAATAGCGAGTATTTGACCGTGATGGCCTACTTTAAAGTCAGCGCCCGGGCTGATTGTTTAGTGATTCAAGGACAATACTTGCTGGACACGCATTAAGTCTTCCGGGGTATCCACTCCCGCCCGCGGGGTTTTATCCACAATTTTCACTAATACTGATTCACCATGCCATAGTATTCTGAGTTGTTCCAGTGATTCAACCGACTCAAGTGGTGACGCTTCCCAGGAACAGTAACGGTTTAAAAAATCTACCGTATAGGCATAGAGTCCTATGTGCCGGAGATAGGGAATTTTGCCTGATGGTTGTCCACCTGCTCGGGCAAAGGTATCTCTTTCCCAGGGAATTGGCGCACGGCTAAAATAAAGCGCATAACCGGCTTTATTCACTACAACTTTGACTGCATTCGGATTAAATATCTCTTCTGAAGAGATAATTTTGGCTGCCAGCGTTGCTATGCCTGCCTGCTTCTGACCCGCTAATGCAACAGCGACCTCACGAATAGTTGCAGGAGGGATAAGTGGCTCATCCCCTTGCAGGTTTACGATGATTTCGTTACCTGCCCAACTGCATTGCTGCGCGACTTCGGCGATTCTTTCCGTGCCGCTTTGATGGTCTGGACGCGTCATTACTGCTTTTATGCCCAAATCGCAGACTGTTTGAAAAATCCGCTCATCATCTGTAGCAACGATAATTTCTTCAGCATCCGCTTCCTGCGCACGCTCACAAACATGTGCAATCATAGGCTTGCCGGCAATGTCCAATAACGGCTTGCCCGGCAGCCTGGTTGAGGCGTATCGCGCAGGGATAACGACTTTAAAACGCAGACTCATTTGTATAACGCATCAGCTTCTTCACTGCTTAACTCGCGGGCTTCATCTTCAAGCATGACGGGAATATCATCGCGGATTGGAAAGGCAAGTCGATCGGCTCTGCATATTAGCTCCTGCTTTAACTTATCATAAATCAAAGGGCTCTTGCATAAAGGACAGGCCAGAATATCGAGTAATTTACTATCTATCATGCTTTTCTCTTAAGTAAGTTTAATAATTGTTCACAAAAAACGGGCTCAGGAATGGCTTTTACTGGAAGATACCAATGTTTTTTTCCGGCAAATCCCGTACATTTTACAGCATCCTTTTCAGTCATCAGCACCGGTTTGTTATCGTCAAATTCAATATCGTGGCGCTGGAATTGATAATGATCGGGAAAACTATGGGTTATACAGGTCAATCCCGCCGCTGCCAGCAGCCTAAAAAATCGTTCTGGATTACCGATACCGGCCAATGCATGGCAGTCAGCATCGTTAAATTCCTGTAAATATTTTTGCTCTCCGGTAACTAAATTAATTGCCGTATCACCAAGAAGCTGCATGGAAAATTCATGGTCTTCGGACTTTTCACCATTCACGATGATGAAGTCGACACTTTGCAATCTTTCTATGGGTTCGCGCAAGGGACCTGCGGGTAAACAGTAGCCGTTACCAAAGCGTCTTTCGCCATCAATGACAGCAATTTCAATATCTCTGTTCAAGGCATAATGTTGCAGACCATCATCGGATAAAATAACATTACAATCGGCTTGTTTGAGCAACATGTTTGCAGCATCTACCCGCAAAGGTCCAACAGCCATCGGGCAGGCAGTTTGTTTAGCTATTAACAGGGCTTCATCACCTACATTTTTAGCATCGCTGTCAGCAGTAACCCACTGCGGCCATGATACAGCTTGCCCACCATAACCTCGACTGATGATACCTGGCTTTAAGCCTGAATCTTTCAGAAATCCGGCTAACCAAATAATTAACGGTGTTTTACCTGTGCCACCGACAGTAATATTCCCTACTACGATAACGGGAACAGGCAAGGTATGCTTTTTTAGTACACCCCGACGATACAGGAACTTTCTAAACTTGACCGCATCACTGAATAAAAAGCCCAACGGTGAAAGCCATACTCCGATAAACGGGTCTTTATACCATATATCTATTGCCCATCGCGTCAGCGTTTTTTTCATTGTTCGGTTTTTGGATGTTGAGCAGCAAACGTGATATGACTAAACCCGGCATTACCAGCTGCCTCTAACGCTGTAATCACAGCCTGGTGAGCCGTTTTTCCGTCGGCGTTGATGATAAAAGGAATCTGCCCTGAATATTCTGCAAGTTTGCGTAATTCCTGCGTTAATGTGTTTATATTCTGATTAACTAATTTACGAGGCAAGCCATCTTGACCATTCAGGTAATAAGTGCCAGCGGCATCAATAGTCAACGTGACCATTTTGGGATGTTGCTCTGCTTGTGCCCCATCTGCCTCGGGAAGCTTAATCTTGACTTCCGTGTGGCGATTAAAAGTTGTAGAAACCATGAAGAAAAGCAACAACACAAAAAGCACATCTATCATTGATATCAATGTAATATCAAGCTTTTCTCTTTTTTTATGTCGAAAATTCATCAGGATACCTCCCTGTCTCCATGCAGTATATCTATCAGTTTTAGAGCCTCTGCTTCCATATCGACGACGTATTCATCCACCAGCCTTTCAAAATGACGATGAAAAATTAAACTGGGAATGCCTACGGTCAAACCTGCTGCCGTCGTAATGAGTGCTACTGAAATTCCCCCTGCTAAAATACTGGGATCACCAGAACCATGCTGCATTAGAGAAGAAAAGATGTCTATCATACCGAACACCGTTCCTAATAAGCCCAATAATGGGCTAATGGTTGCAATAGTACCCAGGGAATTAAGATAACGTTCTAAATCATGCACGACCTTTCGACCTGATTCTTCAATACATTCTTTCATGACATCCCTGCCATGATGTCTATTAGCAAGACCAGCCGCTAAAATACAACCCAGAGGTGAACTGGTTTTCAATCGACGCAAAGTGGTATCATCCAGCTTGTTTTCACGGTATAACTTCCATACCTGTGGAACCAGTTCCGGTGGCAATATTTTCTTTTTTTGTAAAGACCAGAAGCGTTCGACGATAATGCCCATAGCTCCAATTGAGCACAAAATGATGGGCAGCATCATCCAGCCGCCGCTTTTTATTATTTCAAACACATTATTTCCTGACCAGTAAATTAAGGCTTAAGGCAACAGCGAAAAAGCTACATTCTGCTTTTTACCTTGCGCTTCACCCGTATATTAACATTTTCCCGACCTACCCAGATATATGCAATCACAAAGGCAATACTGCAACATATTGCCGCTATTGAATAAACAAACCTTGAACCCAATGATTCCCAGTAATAACCGCTGTAAAGACTACCCAGCATCCCCCCTAAACCGAAACTGAGGCTGCTGTACAAAGCCTGACCTTTGCCCTGATGCTGACTACCAAAATAAAGATGAACCAGGTGTATGGCAACAACATGAGCACCGCCAAAGGTCGCGGCATGTAATAATTGGGCGATAACTAACCAGCCCAAATAATCAGGATACCAGCCTATCATTAGCCAGCGGCCTGTAGCTAACACCAAGCTGAGCAATAAAATAGCCCTTAATGAAAAACGTTTTAACAAGCGCCTCATGTAAACAAAAAGAACTATCTCCGCCAAAACCCCAAGCGCCCATAGCAATCCTGTGACAGTTGCTGAATAATGATAGTGCTTCAAATAAATGGAATAAAAAACATAATAAGGTGCGTGTGCTGCCTGCAGTAGTATGTTAACCACCAAAAAGGCTAAAACTTCCGGTTTTTTTATGATTTGCACCATACCTAGCGGGGCTGGTCCATGGCTGATAGCCTTGGCCTCGGGGGTGATTAAGGTAACCCACCAACTTGAAATCAACAAAGCTATTATGACGAATGGAAGTAGTGCAACTGGCTGGCTATCCAGTAACCAACCAATACCCAGTACCGTTATAATAAAACCGATCGATCCCCATAGTCTTATTTGACTATAACGATGAGGCTCATTTTTTAAGTGGAACAAGGTGACCGCTTCAAATTGAGGCAATACGGCATTCCAAAAAAAACTAAAAGCTATGGTTATCCAGGCAAACCAGAAATAATTATGAGCAAATAAAAAACCGGCAAAGAGTAATGCGGCAAAAAATGAAGCAATACGAATTATTCGTAAACTTTTCCCGGTATGGTCGGCAATCCAGCCCCATAAATTGGGTGCTATGATTTTTGTGCCGACCAACAACGCAGAAAGCTCGCCGATTTCAATAGGATTAAAACCGCTCTCTTTTAAGTAGAGGCTCCAGTAAGGTAAAAAACCGCCTAACGTTGCAAAATAAAAGAAATAAAAACCTGATAGTCGCCAGTACGGAACAGACATTGGATTATTCTTGTAGGGGTATCCCTTGTGGATACCCTATTGAAAATATCACCATTGAAAAAAATGGGCAAACACAAGGGATTGCCCCTACGCCAGGAATCTCGGATTACCGCAAAATCGGCAGTCCTGAATTAACACCTGCATTTTGTGCCCGATGACGCAGAAAATGATCCATAAGAACTATTGCCATCATCGCTTCAGCAATCGGGGTGGCACGTATGCCTACACAGGGGTCATGACGGCCTTCGGTAACAACTTCAATCGCTGCACCTTGCTGATTGATACTTTTGCCTGGCAGCCGCAAGCTGGAGGTAGGTTTTAACGCAATACTGGCAGTGATATTTTGGCCGCTGGAAATTCCGCCCAAAATACCACCGGCATGATTACTCAAAAAACCATTGGGTGTAATTTCATCGCGAAACTGTGTGCCTTTGCTATTAATGCAGGCAAATCCATCGCCAATTTCCACGCCTTTTACCGCATTAATACTCATTAAAGCATGAGCCAAATCAGCATCAAGACGATCAAAAATGGGTTCACCTAAACCCGGGGGAACGTTGGCTGCCACCACCTCAATTCTCGCGCCAATCGACTCGCCTTCCTTGCGTAAAGCATCCATATAGGCTTCCATTTCAGGGACCTTATCCGCATCAGGACAGAAGAAAGGATTGCTATCAATAATAGCCCAATCGAGCTTTTCAATTTTTATCGGCCCCAGTTGTGACAGATAACCGCGAATTTCTATACCCGCCTGCTCTTTTAGGTATTTTTTGGCGATACCTCCGGCGGCAACACGCATTGCAGTTTCACGCGCAGATGAACGCCCTCCGCCTCGATAATCTCTAAAGCCGTACTTCTGCTGATAAGTGTAATCCGCATGACCCGGCCTGAATGTATCCGCAATCTTAGAATAATCTTTTGAGCGTTGATCGGTATTTTCAATTAGCAGGCCAATCGGCGTGCCTGTGGTTTTACCTTCAAACACGCCCGACAGGATTTTTACTTCATCGGCTTCGCGCCGTTGCGTGGTATGTCTTGAAGTACCCGGTTTTCTGCGATCAAGATCTTCCTGTAAATCGGCTTCTGTCAATGCCAATCCCGGAGGACAGCCATCAACGATGCACCCTATAGCAGGGCCATGACTTTCGCCAAACGAGGTGACGGTAAACAGTTTTCCTATTGTGTTTCCGGACATATTAATTTAAAGCCGCTAAAAATAATTCGTGATAGTCATGAACCTGTTCGGCTGCCAGCAAAAACACACCGTCCCCGCCCCGTTCAAAATCCAGCCAGTAAAAAGGCACATCAGGGAAGCTGTTCTGCAGTGTTTCAGCACTACTACCCACTTCTACAATTAAAATCCCCTGCTCTGCCAAATAATCATCCGCATCAACCAGAATTCGAAGCACAATATCCAATCCTGTATGGCCGCCTTTAAAACCCATATCCGGTTCCGCACGGAACTCCTCCGGTAATTGTTCCCATTCCTCATGGCACACATAGGGTGGATTGCTGACGATGACATCGTATAGAGCAGCGGGCAGTTCATTAAATAAATCTGACTGATAGAGTGTCACCGAGTCGGATACCTGGTGGTTTCCAATATTGATTTCAGCGACAGCCAGTGCATCGACTGACAAATCTACTGCATCTACCAAGGCATCTGGAAAAGCGTAAGCACAGGCTACTGCAATACAGCCACTGCCGGTACACAAGTCCAGAATGCGACCTACTTGGTCTTCATCTATCCAGGGAGAAAATCGCTGTTCGATTAATTCAGCGATGGGCGATCTTGGCACCAATACCCTATGATCAACATAAAACGACAAGCCTGCGAAAATGGCTTCATTTGTTAAATAGGCTGCAGGTATTCTTTCATTAATACGTCTATCGATAATATCAATGACCGCCTGACGTTCATTCATCGTTAGAACAGTATCCATATAGGCTTCGGCCAGGTTATAAGGCTGATAAACAGTATGCAAGATTAACGCAGCCGCTTCATCAAGCGCGGTAACAGTCCCGTGACCAAAACTGACCCTGGCTTGTGTAAACCGGCTGGCAGCCCAACGTATATAATCGCGCAGGGTCGATAATGTGGTTAAAACTTCAGAGTTTGTTGTTTGCATTATTTAACAAAATAATCAGGGTACACTGGGTATCGGTTTAAACAGAGATTCTAAACTAAATAGGCAACAGAGTGGTAAGTTTACTTAAGCATTGTCAACGAAAGCAACAGTTGAATAAATTGGGCTAAGAACCCAGAAAAGCAGTGGGTCCACGAAAATCAAGAAAATATTCCAGGAGATATGCCATACTTTAAATCGTTACCCAATGGGTGATTTCCAGTATCGATGCAACCTATAGATTTTTTTCGTGTCTTTCGTGGACGTAAAATCACTCATTAACACCCGAGAGAGGTTGGCGTCATTGCTGCCGATCTTTAAATTACGAAAACGGCGGACTAAATCCGCCGTTTTTTTTGATGGTTATTCGAACATTGGGTACTTAACTTAAACGTGTAAGCCCAACAACTAAATAGTCTAAAGCATGAGTTACTTATCTATTTTAAGTGCCAAAAAGGCTGGACTTCCGCGACGCTGAATTAAAACAGCGACTGATTTTCCCACCGGGAAATTTTTGGCTATCTTTTCAAAATCAGCAACATCACGAACAACTTCATTACTAATGCGTAAAATCACATCGCCAGGTAGGATACCCGCATTCTTGGCAGCACCTTTGCCGACATTTTGAACTAACACACCGCCTTTGGGAACCTGTAACGCTTCCCTTTCCTCAGCGGTTAAATCGGTAACACCAACCCCCAACCTATTGGTAGGTTTGGCCTTCTCGGCTTTGGTTTCTACTGATTTTTCTACCTGTTCAGGTAAAAGTCCTATACTGAAGGTTATCGTTTTCTCATCACCTTGCCTGAGAATTTTTAGCGTTGCTTTCTCATTGATGGGTGTCATGCCTACCATGGGCGGCAAATCACCTGAGTTTTCAATAGGATGACCATTAAACTCGGTAATTATGTCACCAATCTGCAATTGTGCTTTTTCTGCAGGACTGCCGGGAATTATTTTAGACACTAATGCGCCCTGTGGTTTCTTCATGCCAAATGATTCAGCCAATTCCCGGGTCACATCCTGAATCTGCACACCTAACCAGCCATGCGCAGCCTTACCGCTGGTTTTTATTTGGTCAACAACATTCATCACCACATCCATGGGAATAGCGAATGAAAGCCCCATAAATCCACCGGTACGGCTATAAATCTGGGAATTGATAGCAACAACTTTGCCATCCATATTAAACAGTGGCCCGCCTGAATTGCCGGGATTAATCGCCACATCCGTCTGTATAAACGGCACATAATTGCCTCCAGGCAAACTGCGTCCTTTAGCGCTGACTATACCTGCTGTCACTGACTGCTCAAAGCCAAACGGCGAACCAATAGCCAAGACCCACTCTCCTACCTGTAGTTTGCTGGGATCACCAATAGTGACTGCGGGTAAATCAGTGGCATCCACTTTTAATAATGCAATATCGGTACGCGCATCGGAGCCGATGAGTTTGGCTACCAATTCGCGTCTATCAGAGAATTTAACAATGATTTCATCAGCATCCTTTACCACATGATGATTAGTCAACACATAACCATCTTTGGAGATAATAAAACCGGAGCCTAATGATTGGGTATCTCCTCCACCGTAACCACCCTCAGGATTATTAAAAAAATGCTTGAATAACTCCTCCATTTCAGGAGGCATTCCTTCAGGCATGGGAATTTCTTTCTGAACGCCTTCACCTTCAGCAGTTTCGGGCTTGGCTTTTTGGGTAGTACTGATATTGACCACCGCCACGCCATTGACTTTTACCATCTCGGTAAAGTCCGGCAATTGCGCTAATACATTTTGATTAAACAGAAAAACTAGAAAAACATACCAACCAAGTTTTTTGAGCATAAAATCTCCATTCCATAATATTGATAAAATAGTTGTATTACGTATAACAATGAATCTTGCAATCTATACTGGTGCAGCACTTTGTTGTATTGACGATTAAGCTATCAATGATATTTATAAATGCATCACCATGACAGGCGAACACGGTGTTGCACTAGCCACAAAGCAATCTGACAAAAAATGATACCTACTCAACCGGCATTTTGATGCCGCAGACTCACAAATTATAAAATGACTCTTTTTGTTACTAATGAGTTTCACCAAAGTTGAGTGTACCTCCCACTGGACATATCCAGATAAAGTGATAGCTTACTGTTTGTAATGGATATTCCTTTTCTGGCTATTCATAAGTTTAATCTGTTAATCTTTGGCGTTTTATTTTTGCTGCTGAATAGTTACGATCATTCAATCCTTCAGATCCCGAAGCTTGATACCTTCTGCAATAAATTTGACAGTTTCTGCGGGCACTTCACCCATTACGGTCAGTTGATAATTGTTTATTGTCCGGCTGTAAGAATTAACAGCACCGACTGATTGAAGACCGGATTGTATCGCTGCGCTTTTGTTTTCCATATAAATGGACACTGTAGTAAAACCATCGCTAAGCAACAGGTGATCAACAGGTTGCTCGGTATTGTGCATAGGTTTGCGGATAAAGAATACTTCCCGAAAACCCTTCGGAAGTGCGGTCACAACAAAGGCCGCCTGATCTGATGATTGTGGCTGTGACTGATGAATATGCTGGACTGGATGAGCAGCATCCAGGAATTTAACATCGACAAAAGGCAGTGCATCTTTAACTTCTATCTCAGTGAAAACAACCTGCTCCAGCGGAACGCCTGAGTTATCATAAACCACAACCTTAAGGGGCAGAAACTGTTGTTTTTCTACCCATATTTTTCTGGGATACCTGGCGTAATCTTTAGGCTGGATAGCAACAACATAGCTCGGCAGCATGGCGATATTTTCCTCACCAACTATCTCGAACTGATAAATGGCTCCCATGTCATCCAGATTCCTCGGCACATCAACCAGAAAAGAGCGCTCAAAAGGTCGATGATCGACGATCGTTTGTTGCGTTTCCTTAAACAAACAACTTATCTGACCTCCATTTCTGATAATTTCACGCAACGGAGAATTTAACGACAACAGACGCTCCTGCTGAATACCCTTTTCAGCCGCGTGGACATATTTCATAGGCTCCAGCTTGCCATTTTTAAGAAATGCAACCGTACCCTGATAGTTCAAGACTTCCATAGCGTGGTTCATTTTCACCAATACTTGCTGGGCATTTAACCCCGGCTCTCTTGCCGAGGCAACCCCTATTGACAAGAGCAGTACAACATAAAAACGTTTAACTACGGTCATTTGTGACTATAAGCCGTTACTCTGGCAAGGGGTTGAAAATTGGCCTCGCCATTCGTATAAACACTACTGTTGTGCGCCTGAAGATAATCATTAATGCGTTTATTGAGTGGATATTGCGCAGCCTGGTTTGCATAAACAACGGGTTTGGATGACTGTTCGGGTAGCTGATGCTGGGCTACCTGGACTATTGATGCTACCTTGGAATGCTGATCCGTACCATACAAGCTACGTCCTGCTATTACCGCAATAATAGCGATAGATGCAGCTGCAGCAATTTGTTTGTGACTCCGCTTGAATGGTTTATGCTGAGGCAACAAATAAACAGGTTCTTTCTGAATTTGCTGACGTATTTTTGTTGAAAAATCGGATTTAGTTAATAAAAAAACGTCTGTTTTCATTGCATGACTTATAGCCTCATAACGAATTAATTTGTCTTGCAATTCGGATTGTAATTGCATTTTTTGCAATAAAGTCAAGGCCTCGTCATGATCCAGTTCATTATCAAGAAATTGAGATATTTTTTGATTTAAATCTTCAGGCATCAAAAGTCACCGTGTTCTAGCAAGGGGTTTAATTTATTATCGATCGCCTCACGCGCTCTAAATATGCGTGACCGTACCGTACCAACTGGACAATCCATTGCCGTAGCAATTTCTTCGTAGCTCATGCCCTCAAATTCACGCAACATAATAGCTGTGCGCATTTCTTCGGGTAGCTTTTCAATTGCTGTTTTAATTGTGTCAATTATTTCCTGATTTAATAACAGTCTCTCGGGTGTTTCCATACCCTGCAACTGAGGTGCATTTTCAATGGCTTCTGCATCCTGTATATCCACCTGATAATCCGAGCTTCTTCTTGATCGTGACACCAGGTAGTTTTTTGCCGTATTAATAGCAATACGATACAACCAGGTATAAAAAGCAGAGTCTCCCCTGAAATTACCCAGTGCCCTATAGGCTTTAATAAAAGCTTCCTGAGCCACATCCTGAGCCTCGCTGGGATCTTTGACATAGCGATTCACCAACTGAATGATTTTATGCTGATATTTAATCACCAAAAGATCAAATGCAGATCTATCGCCCTGTTGCACTCGCAATACAAGATCTTCGTCTAGTTGTTCGCTGTACTTAGTATGACTGCTCACTACTGCTCTTTAATGTTTAAATGGACAGACACTATCGCATAAAGTTCTATATGATACAAAAATTGTGCTATCACTCTAAAAAGCGTTATTATCCCTAAACAATGATCACTAAGCCACAACCTTCATTTAGATAATGAAACTTTTCTTCACTTTGCCCTGTGGGTGTTGACCAATTGACCTCTATGCCTTATTCAAAAAATTATGATGTCCTTATTATTGGCAG
The DNA here is from genome assembly GCA_002256705.1 of Methylococcaceae bacterium NSM2-1. Classification (GTDB taxonomy): domain Bacteria; phylum Pseudomonadota; class Gammaproteobacteria; order Methylococcales; family Methylomonadaceae; genus Methylobacter_C. The sequence goes on along the minus strand of NQJI01000006.1, from coordinate 2,911 downwards.
TGGCGGCGCAGGACTAAGTTTAGCGCTTAAACTGGCTGACCACCCAACGAGTGTTGCCGTATTATCGAAATTCGCACTGACCTCCGGCAGCACCTATTATGCTCAGGGCGGCATATCCGCCGTATTTGATGCTGAGGATTCCATTGAGTCTCATATTGAAGATACGCTGGATGCCGGTGCAGGACTCTGTAACCCAGAAATTGTGAGACTTACCGTTACACACGGCAAAAGTTCTATAGACTGGCTACGCGAACAAGGCGTTGTTTTTACTGAAGAGCAAAACCAATCGGGCGAAATAAAACTGCATTTGAACCGGGAAGGCGGTCATTCTCACCGGCGTGTTGTACATTCCGCAGATGCTACCGGCAAGGCTGTATCGCTATCCCTTATTGAGCGTGCACAGGAACATCACAACATCGAATTATTTGAACATCATAATGTTGTCGAGTTAATCACAGCCCCGAGGTCCGATCATGCCGACAAGCAAGTATTAGGTGCCTATGTCTTGGATACGAAGAAACAACAGGTTAAAACGATAACTGCTCGTGTTGTTGTTCTGGCGACAGGCGGCGCAAACATGGCTTACATTTACAGTACCAATCCGCACAGCTCGACCGGCGACGGAATTGCACTGGCATGGCGTGCCGGCTGCCGCATCAGCAACATGGAATTTATGCAGTTCCATCCAACCTGCCTTTATCATCCGGATGCCCGTTCTTTTCTTATCAGCGAAGCTGTTAGGGGCGAAGGCGGCAGACTAATCCTGCCGGATGGTTCCTCTTTTATGCAAAATTTCGACCCAAGAGGGGAATTAGCCCCCCGGGATATTGTTGCCAGAGCCATAGATCACGAAATGAAAAAACGCGGAATAGATTGCGTTTATCTTGACATCAGTCATAAATCAGAGGAATTCATACGCGAGCATTTCCCTACAATTTACCAACAATGCCTCGAATTTGATATCGATATCACCAGACAACCTATACCGGTTGTTCCTGCTGCGCATTACACCTGTGGCGGTGTTTTAACGGACAGCTATGCACGCACAGACATAAAAAACCTTTATGCCATTGGGGAAGTGGCTTGCACCGGCCTGCACGGAGCCAATCGAATGGCCAGCAACTCATTACTGGAGTGCCTGGTTTTTGCTGACCGGGCCAGTGAAGATATTTTACGAAAACTTCCCGGCATTCCACCTATTCCGAAAATCCCGGACTGGGATGAATCGAAAGTCAGCGATTCCGATGAAGAAGTTGTTGTTTCACACAACTGGAACGAATTGCGCCATTTCATGTGGGACTACGTAGGCATAGTCAGAACCGATAAACGACTAAGTCGAGCCATGAATCGTGTGGAATTGCTTAAAAAAGAAATAGCCGAATACTACAGTCATTTTCGTGTTACCAGTGACTTGCTGGAATTGCGCAATCTGGTCATCGTAGCCGAATTAATTATCCGTTGCGCACAACAACGCAAAGAAAGTCGTGGTCTGCATTACACTCTGGATTATCCAGAAATGGATAATAGTAAACCCCCTCAAAATACCGTTCTTACACCCCTTAATGGACCGACAACAGCGCCTTAACAATACTAAGATTAAACTGAAGAAGTCGTACTTTTAATTACTCCCGTTATTTTCTGAATGAACCTGAAATCCAACAAAAATTACAAGACTGTTAAATGGAAATACAAGGCACTCGGAAAAACTCGCTAAAAGCGCCATCAAGCAGCGATTTTAAGTTCAAGGGAAATGTCCTTCTGGCTGAAGATGATCTTATCCAGCAGGAAGTTTGCATGGGTATGCTGCAGGCAATCGGTTACCAGGCGCATGCTGTCAACAATGGGCTTAAAGCATTACAAGCCCTCATCGAAAATCACTATGATTTAATTCTAATGGATTGTCACATGCCTGAGATGGATGGTTTTCAGGCTACTATCCAAATACGTCAACGCGAACAGTCACAACCCAATAAACCACGGCTGCCTATTATTGCCTTGAGTACAGATATACAAAAAGGGATGGTTGAACAATGCCTGCAGGCCGGCATGGATAGTTATATCGGCAAGCCCTTCAGCAAGCAGCAATTAGAGGATGTGATAGAAAGGTGGCTTCCCATTAAACACACTGAACCTAATGACTGTAATACACATCATTCAGAAAATACCGTTGTTAATTCAAATCCGGTTGAATTGGAAAATTTACAGCCCTTAACCCCTGCAGCAAACGACAGATTTCCGACCATCAAAATTCTGTTGATCGACGATGATCCAAATTTTCGATTAATCACATCTGAAACCTTGCGTGCAGCGGCATTTTTTGTTGACGAAGCAAGTAACGGCGCTGAAGCGCTTGAAAAAATAAAGCACCAGTTGCCTGATATTGTTCTACTTGATTCAATGATGGAGGGTATCAATGGTTTTCAAACATGCCGGTTATTAAGAACAGATCCGGCAATGGCCGATGTACCCGTTATTATGTCAACCACTTTGAGTGATAGTGACTCGATTAATAAGGCATTTGATGCCGGTGCAACCGATTTCATTGTTAAACCCATTAATTATGAGACTTTTATCCATCACTTGTATTTTATTTTAAGGGCCTGTCAGAATACTGCCGAACTCAGAAACTCCAGACTTCAACTGACGGCGTTGACTGCGCTAAAAGCGGCTCAACGCATAGCCCGTTTTGGCTATTGGACCTGGCATATAAAAAATAATCAATTTCAGATATCAGCACACTTGGCCAATTTATGTGGCATTAATCTGGAACAATTCGATGGCACCCTGGATGGTTTTATTCAATTAATTCATCCGCAAGACCGTGATTTCGTTAAAGACATGATCACAGCATCAGCCCATAGCAAAACCCATGAAAGTGCTGAATATAGATTACAAGTAGCCAAATCAGAGG
>NQJI01000048.1 GCA_002256705.1 Methylococcaceae bacterium NSM2-1 | reverse complement strand
AGCAGCAGGCTTATTTGTCGTCCTGGAAAGAAGGTACCTAAGTACCTCATGCGAGAACATCCATGCAGGGCAGGATTTACAAGCTCAGTTCTGCATAGCGATTTGTATAGGGTGGGCAGTTTTTTTGCCCATCAATATGGATAGAAAAAAAGATGGATTAATAAACAGGTTTCATGGTGTGTAAATCCATGTGCCTACACTGAGCCGATGCACATAGAGAGTTGTTATCTGTGGAGAAAGGACCTTACTCGCCGCTGTTGTGGTAAAATTTTCATTATGCCGCAATTTATGGCTAATGTGTTTCGACACAAATTTATTGATTTTGATTGGGGGAGACAAGCTTGGAAGCAGATTGGCCCAAAGGCTATAAAATGGGGCGACGTAAATTGGTCACTGTACTGGATAGAATGATCGTCCAGGATTTGCTGAAGACACTGCTGGCTGTTTTGACAGTGATTGTGGTTATTATTGTCAGTCGGCAATTTATCAGGATTCTTGCCGAGGCGATAGAAGGGCAAGTATCAAATGAAACTTTACTGACTATCCTGGGACTGAAAACGATTGTTGCCAGTGTGGAGTTTATGCCTGTAGCACTATTTATGGCAGTATTGATGGTTCTGGGCAGAATGTACAGGGATCAGGAGATGGCGGCTATTTCTTCAGCGGGAGGCGGATCTGGAACCATCTATCGAGCTGTATTTCTGTTGGTTTTTCCGTTAAGTGTACTGGCCGTGGGCTTATCTTTGTATGCCGCACCTTGGGCGGAAGCCAGGATTGATAAGTTAATGCAGCAAGACGAGGAATCTTCAGATCTGAGAGGTATCGCTGCGGGAAAGTTTAGTGAATACAGTCAGGGTGATCTGGTTTTTTATGTGGAAAAAATCACTCCGGATAAAAAGATGCATAAAGTTTTTTTGCAAAACAGACGGCCTGGAAACGTGAGCATTATTAATGCTGAAGCTGCGCGCTTGAAAGACTTGCCTGATGGGCGCTACATTATTTTTGAGAACGGCGAGCGTGTACTAGGACAGCCTGGAACCTTAAATTATGTGATTGAACAGTTCGTTAAATACGCAGTGAGAATAGAAACAAAAGCGTCCGCTGCCAGGTTTAACAAGCAAGCGCTTCCTGTTGATTTGTTATGGGGCTCGGGCGAGAAATCAAATATTGCTGAATTGCAGCGTCGTTTTTCTATTCCTTTGGGAGCGTTGTTGTTAAGTTTTATTGCGGTGCCTTTGGCTCAGATTGCGCCTCGCGGTGGTATTTACGGAAATATGCTGGTGGGGTTTTTAATTTATTTCAGTTATGGAAATCTTATTCGTGTCAGTCATAGCTGGGTAATGAATGAGACTATCCCTGCATGGCTGGGCGGCTCAGGCGTTAACGTACTCTTGTTGTTGATTGGCGGTTTTTTATTGGCAAGATTGTATGGATGGCAGTGGCTTATTATGAAAGTTAGAAGGACGGTGTCTTAAGTGAGTGTATTAACAGGCTATATCGTTAGAGAAATTCTAAAGGGCTCTTTTATTGCGCTGATATTATTATTGACTCTATTTAATTTGTTTACCTTTAGTGATGAGTTGAAGGATTTGGGTGGCGGTTATGGCTTAAAACAAATTCTTTATTATCTTGCCCTGACTTCACCAAGGGTGTTTTATGAACTGGTTCCTGCATCAGCCTTATTAGGTAGTCTATTTATATTGGGCGCGATGGGTAATAATCACGAGCTTATTGCCATGCGTGCGGCGGGATTATCTGTTTTTGGGATTATTAGAGCGGTTATGCTGGCAGGCGCTGTTTTAGTTATTATTTCAATACTTGTCGGTGAATTTGTCGCTCCAGTAACCGAGCGTATGGCACAAATGGTAAGAGTTTCTGCCCAAAATAAGCAGGTTCTTGTGAACGCAAAATATGGACTCTGGCTGCGTGAAGGCAACAAATTTATCAATGTCCGGCAAATAGTAAATGACGGTAATTTGGCTGATATCAGTATTTATAAATTGGACGATCAACAACATTTGCACAAGGTTATGCACGCAGATCAGGCCGTTTTTCTGGGTAAACAGCAATGGAACCTGAAAAACATCAAGCAATCAAAAATTTCAACACAACAAATGCTTGCAAGTACGCAAAAAGAACAGTTGTGGAAATCATCAATTGCTCCCAATTTATTGAAAATTGTTGCAGTTAAACCGGAAAATTTATCGTTATATGACTTGGCCAGTTATGTCGGTTTTTTAAAGAAAAATCAGCAAAAATCCCATGTGTTTGAGCTGGCTTTTTGGGGGCGCGTAGTCAATCCTATGGTTACTTTTGTGATGTTGTTATTAGCTGCGCCCTTTGTTATCGGTGTTAAACGAGGCATTAGTGTGGGTGGAAGGATGATGATAGGGGTTGTCATTGGAATGGGCTTTAATATTATCGACAAAATTGTAGGCCACATAGGATTGATTTATAACCTGAATCCCCCATTAATGGCATTTATTCCCAGTTTGACGGTTTTAGCGCTGGCACTATTTGCTGTGAGGCGTATGCAAGAATAATCCATTCATGGATGTCAGTTGGAAAGCGTTTCAATACGTCTTAATTTTCTGACAGCAACAATAGATGAAACTTTGTTTACTCAGTGTCTCCAATGGGTGCAGCAAACGCATCGGCAACCAATTCTTTTACATTATCTCCAGTCAGGGACTCTAAAAAAGCGGTTAAATCGTCTATTTCCAGCGCGGTTAAATTCAATGGCTTGATTAAAGGATCAAGGTTTTCATTGGCTATGCCACCACGATTATAAAACTCCACTACTTGTCGTAGCGTTGCAAAAACGCCGTTGTGCATATAAGGTCCGGTTAAACTGACGTTGCGTAACGATGGGGTTTTATATTTCCAGCGGTCTTCCGGTTTTTGTGTTATTTCATAACGGCCCAGATCATTGGGTTTGGTTTCGGCGACTGTTGTGATCAGCGTAGCGGCAACATCAACATAAACCCCCGGCGCTACCTGAACACGTTGGGTTTTGTCTGTTTTACCCATCGCTTCGGCATAGCCAATACCGGTGTTATGGTTGTTATTGTCGGTAAACAAGGCATGTTTCCTGGTAATGGAGTGACAGCTGGAGCAGTTTGCTTTCCCGTTAAACAACTGAAAACCATGTTGCGCTTTTGCGTCCAGTGCCTGTTTGTCTTTTCCGTAATACCAGCGATCAAAGGCTGAATTGGCGGAGTTCAGTGTGCGCTCATAACTTGCAATCGCCATGCCGATGGTTTCCATGCCGGGTTCTTTGCCGAATGCCTTCTTAAACAGGCCCTTGTAATCTGCGCTGTTGTTGATCTTGTCGATGACGTAGCCTATGGAAGGATTAGCCATTTCATTGTGAGCCAGTAACGGCGCCCATATCTGTTGCTCCAGAGTCGTTTCACGGCTGTCATGAAACAGCGACCGGGCATAGGCGATATTGTATAAAGTGGGCGAATTGCGCCTTACCGTGCGCCCTTCAATGCCTACGGCTGTAGCCATTTCATTGCTGGTAAAGCCTTGTTCGGGAACATGGCACATGGCGCAAGAGAAAGTGTTATTAAGTGACAAGCGGCGGTCATAAAACAGTTTTCGCCCCAAGCTGATTTTTTCTTTGGTTAACGGATTATTTGCCGGCACGGGAACGGCAGGCAGACCTAATGGCGGCTTTTTTACGGTTTTGAGTAAATTCGCGGCTTGTCCTGCTCGGTCGGTTAACGCGATAGAGTGTGTTTGATAATCACTGTGTTCATAATTCAATTTATTGTCACCCGGAGAATACAGGTCAGGGATGGCAACACTTTTTTGCCCGCTAAAATGAGCCGCTGCCTGTTTTGGCTCGGCTTGTAACAAGGTCTTGATATCGTTAATCAGCGTGTCAGGGTGTAAAAATGCAACGCTGTAGATGTTTCGTAGCTGTTTGTTTTTGTCGATAAGATAAACCCGCAGGATATGCGAAAAAGTGCCGGTAAATTGACCCTGAGCATCATAAACTTTCTGAATGTTTTGCTTGTAGTGCGCCAGTATGGGTTGTAAATCCTGTTCGGATTGGGTGGTTAAAAAACGCCATTCAACTCCTTTGTCCTGTAGCTCCTGTCCATAGCGTTGCATCATTTCAGGCGTGTCGTGTTCAGGGTTAAAGCTTAACGTTAACAGTCTCAGTTTTTCTGCCAGTTCCGGTTCTTTTTTCAGGCGGTTTTTAATTTTATGCAATACCGCCGTCGCTAACGGGCAGCCATTGACATCGCTACAGGTTGAATATATAAAACTGAGCAGGACAACTTTATCGCCCATCAAGCTGTGCAATGTTAAGGCATTGCCTTGCGTATCAAGCACTTTACCATCAGCGGCTGAACCCAATACGGGTAACGTGTACGATCCGGGTTCCGGTGCGGTAAATTCCAGAGTTCCATAGCCAGGGGCAAGTAATTGCTGTTGAGTTGGCGGCTTGGTGTCTGCTTGGGTGCAGTCAATTGCAAAGACACCCAGTATCACAAGAAGTATTCTTAATCGGTTCAGTTTGTTCATAAAACCTCAAGTGGATAGAAAAGTCATGGCATCTGGTAATAGGATAACTCGCAAAATATAAACTGCCACAGATTCACAGATTAAATTTATTTATAATCTGTGAATCTGTGGCAACTGTGACAAATCTTAATGCTGAATTTTGTTTTCGATTGATGCTTGAATTATACAAAATTCAACCCCACACTTATGCTGCCAGTCAATAACGGCTTAAACATTGCTTTAATAGGGGCCAATTATACAAATACCGGGTGTTTTTATCTGTAACTAAAACACCAGACGGTATATAATCGAACGTTTTGATTCAATCATTTACTAAATTCACACCGGAAAAGAACATGCTGGGTAAGCTAGTTAGATTTGTTGTAGGGAGCCGTAACGACAGGCTGGTAAAGAGGAAAAAGAAGCTGGTCAAGAAGATCAACGCTTTAGCTTCGGAATACGAAAAATTATCTGATGAGGCACTAAAAGCAAAAACTCAGGAATTTCGTGATCGTCTGGCACAAGGTGAAAAACTGGATAATCTGATTCCAGAAGCGTTTGCAGCGGTCAGAGAGGCCTCTTCGCGAGTCTTTGGCATGCGTCATTTTGATGTGCAGCTGATAGGCGGCATGATACTTCATGACGGTAAAATTGCTGAAATGAAAACCGGTGAGGGTAAAACCTTGATGGCAACCTTGTCCGCCTATTTGAATGCCTTGCCGGGACGCGGCGTGCATGTTGTTACGGTGAATGACTACCTGGCCAAGCGCGATTCTGAATGGATGGGCAGGCTTTACGCTTTTCTGGGGATGACGACGGGAGTCATCATCAGCCAAATGGAACATGCGCCAAGACGTGAAGCTTATGCAGCAGATATTACTTACGGTACCAATAACGAATTCGGTTTTGATTATCTGCGTGACAACATGGCTTTTAGTCTGGAGCAAAAAGTCCAGCGCGATTTAAGCTTCGCTATTGTTGATGAGGTGGATTCTATTCTTATCGATGAGGCAAGAACACCGCTGATCATTTCCGGGCCGACTGAAGAAAGCACTGAAATCTATATTAAAGCCAATGAAATCATACCGTTTCTGACCAGACAGGAAAGTGAAGAACAGCCTGGCGATTATACTGTTGATGAAAAGACACGGCAGGTATATTTGACCGAAGCAGGCCATGAGCGCGTTGAACGCTTGATGCTTGAACATGGTTTAATGACTGAAGGAACCAGCCTTTATGATGCATCTAATATTCGCCTGATGCACTATCTGAATGCGTCATTGCGTGGACATGTATTATTCAAGAAAGACGTTGATTACATTGTCGCGAATAATGAAGTTATTATCGTTGATGAGTTTACCGGCCGGATAATGCCTGGTCGGCGCTGGTCTGAAGGATTACATCAGGCTATTGAAGCGAAAGAACATGTCACTATTAACAGTGAAAACCAGACGCTGGCTTCAATCACCTTCCAGAACTATTTTCGATTGTACGACAAACTTTCAGGTATGACCGGTACAGCCGATACCGAAGCGTTTGAGCTGAACAAGATTTATGGGCTTGAAGTCGTCGTTATTCCAACGCATCGCCCCATGATTCGCAGGGATTTGGGTGACGTGGTTTACTTGACCGCTGACGAGAAATATATCGCTGTTGCGGATGATATTAAAGATTGTGTCAGTCGTGGACAGCCTGTTTTAGTGGGAACCACATCGATTGAAAACTCTGAACGGCTCTCCGCATTGCTGAAAAAACAGGGAATCGCACACGAAGTGCTTAATGCCAAGCAACACGAGCGTGAAGCCCATATTATCGAACAGGCAGGTATGCCGGGCGCAGTTACTATCGCAACCAATATGGCAGGTCGGGGTACTGATATTGTACTGGGCGGCAATCTGGACGCAGAACTGAGGGCTTTAGGTGAAGATGCCAGTGATGCTGAAAAAGAAAAGGTACGCGGAGCCTGGCTGGATAGGCACAATCAGGTGCTTGCCAATGGCGGTTTGCATGTTATTGGTTCCGAACGTCATGAGTCGCGCCGTATAGACAATCAATTAAGAGGCCGTTCCGGCCGGCAGGGCGATCCTGGTTCAACCCGTTTCTACTTGTCCCTGCAAGATGATTTGATGCGTATTTTTGCATCTGATCGTGTGGCTGGTTTGATGAAGAAGCTGGGCATGGGTGATGGCGAGGCTATAGAGCATCCATGGGTAAGCCGGTCTATTGAAAATGCGCAACGCAAGGTTGAAGGACGCAATTTTGACATACGTAAAGAAATCCTGGCTTATGACGATGTCGCTAATGATCAGCGTAAAGTTATCTATGCTCAGCGTAATGAGCTGATGGCGGCCACAGAAATTTCCGACATTATCACGGCCATACGCAAAGATGTCGTCAATAATGTGATTACCCAGTATATCCCGGCAAAAACCATGGTCGAGCAATGGGATATAAAAGGTCTGGAAGAGCATTTGCATCAGGAATTCAATGTTAAGATTCCAGTACAGAAAATGCTGGATGACGACCATAACTTGCAAGAAGCGTCCTTGCGTACTCGCATCATTGACATTCTGGAACAGAACCATAAAGAAAAAGAACAGCAAATCACCAAAGAAGTATTGCAGCATTTTGAAAAATCAGTGATGCTGCAGGTGTTGGATACCAGTTGGAAAGAACATCTGGCCGCGATGGATTATTTACGTCAGGGTATCCACTTTAGAGGTTATGCGCAAAAAGATCCCAAGCAGGAATACAAGCGAGAAGCCTTTGAAATGTTCACCAGTCTGCTGGAACATATCAAATATGAAGTGATAGGGATTCTGTTCAAAGTCCAGGTTCGGCAGGAAGAAGATGTCCAGGCTATTGATGAACAAATGCAGGCTCCAAGGGAAATGCATTTTGAACATGCAGCCGCACCGGCTTTGGATGATTTTGATGAGTCGCAGGTTGCTGCCGAAGAAGAAAAGGTGCCGGAGCAACCGTTTGTCCGGGCAGGCAATAAAGTAGGCCGTAATGATCCCTGTCCTTGCGGTTCAGGAAAGAAGTACAAGCAATGTCATGGTAAATTAAGCTAGAAGATTTATCCATAGACCAATCAAGTGGCCGGAAACAACCAGTTAATGTGTTTTGAGTGACATTTTGGCTAGTTTTTCTGGCCATTATGTTTTCTGAATATGTGTATTAAAGTGCAGGGCGCGATAGAACTAGCGCGAGCATATTGAGTCGCATGATATATATGTAAAAATCTGCGCTTGAACTTACAGCTTTAAAAATTAACCTCATTTGACTTTGATATTGACTGGCTGAATTCGACCCCTATGTATAGTACTCAACTATGTATAGTGTATAGATGGTCGCATGCTTAGAAGCGCTATTTCATTGGTCTACAGAAAAATTGGGAGCCTATTAGCTTTACATAGTTTCGCTGGTGTTCTGAGGTGGAAAATCCACCAGACTCAGGAAATTGTATAAATTCTTCTCACTGTCATTTAGTCGTTGGCCAACTTTGCGATGAAAGGCAAGGAAATGGAGAGGCTCTAAAAACCCGACTCAAAAATGTACCGCTATATCACCCCGATTATGGTTGATCAGGCACTGTAACTATGTATAGAGCGCTACTAGCAATGT
>NQJI01000047.1 GCA_002256705.1 Methylococcaceae bacterium NSM2-1 | reverse complement strand
AGGGCAACGTCCATCAATTCCGGCAACAATCTGTTTAACGGTATCGATATCCAAAGCGCCTAGCGCACCCAAAGCGGGTTGTTTAAGATCAATAATATCAACGTCCGCGCTCAACGCCAGCAAGGCTTCCGCTAAGCTGTTGACACTGGCAAGCATGCCGGTCATGCCTTGCACCCTGCCTTAAATTTTTCTATAACTGCCATCAGCCAGCCCCACGCCTCCAATTCCCTGTCACCCCCTGTTTTTTCAAGACCGATACGCAGATAATCGATTTCAGATTCTATTTTTTCTATAGGCAGTCTGTTTAACCGGCTGATTAAAATAGCCGCTTCCAATACTGAATACTGGGCGCGGTTAAAGCCCTTAAATGGAGCGTGATTCACAGTATGAACAGCTTTGCAGAATAACTTGGGGCGGGCGGGATCGTCTTCAATACGCACCAGTTCAACTTCGGTATGTGCCAATGCACACTGAAGCACCTGACCTTTGATTTTTTCAGCTGGGATTAACGGCCAGTCACGCCGTCCGGTTAAGCAGCCCGCAAAAACGCGCACATCATCGCAGTAGTTAAGGACTGCTGTCTTGCTTTCCAGCAAATTATTGAGGGTCATAGAAGGACGAAACGGCAGAATAATAAAGTCATCGCCATTGACATGAATACCCATCGGGGCAATATGAGTGACACCTGAACTGTTCTGAGTAGTGACTATGGTTTCCTGAATCATTATTTCTTTTGTAAGGTAGTTCCTGCCGGTTTAAAAGTGTGCAGATCAACGGTTGATTCTGTCTGATCGGTGGCGCAGCCCCAATTCAATGCTTGATCCTGCGTATAGCGTTTGCCTAATTGCCAGGCTATTTCAGCGCGAGCCAGTTCCACGCCTAAATAAAAAGCATGACCGCCGTCATTTTCAACGTGCAGCTTGGGAAATAAATCAAACGGATCAGTGGCACTGTGCATGCCATCACGGTTAAAAATATGCAGTCCTTCGGCACTGTTTTGAATGCGAAAGCTGGGGTCTGTGATTTGTCCTGCGAGCTCCCTGATTTCATCCAGAGAATAAGGAAAAGGCGAAATCTCATGCAGAGCCATCAAACCGGGATCGATATGTTTGGGTAGCGTGTCATGTTCTTTTGCCGCAAACATGATACGCCGTGCCAAATCTGCTTCTTTTATAGCCCTGCATGCGTGTTTGCTGACTTCGGTTGCCAGGATATTATTGATATTGAGCTCCGAACAAATGCCCAGCAATAAGGCATTCATACCCGTCGTATCTGCGTGGGTCAGTTCGGTAATATTGCCTACACCCATCATTATTTCAATATCCGGATGATTTTTTCTGACTTCGTGATAACGCACAATGGATTGCGTAAAGCCAAAATGCAGCGGGTCCAAAATCGGATCGACGATAAAAGCGCGATTCTTTGCCTGCATAGCCTTGATGGCTCTATCCAGCGACGCCAAATCTTCATGTTTTTCCGGAATTAAAATCGGTGTTGCCGCCACTTCATCTGCAATCCAGAGCGTGCTTTCATGCAGACTGAGCATATAATCAGCCCCGGCTTTACCGCCTCTGAGTAAATCGCTTTCATCCAGTGAATCGATACTGACCGTAAAACCTTCCTGTTTCAAGGTCCGGATGATGTCTTCCATGTGGGGAAAATCGGTGCTGGGTAAACAGCCTATATCAATAACATCAGCGCCATTCTTTTTATAGTAGTAGGCGCGTTTAACCACTTCTTCAACACTAACATTCGGCGCATCGACAATTTCGGCAAAGATTTTGACGCTGTAGCGGCTTAAGTCGGGCTTTTGTGCTTCTTTGCCAAAATATTCCGGCAAGTCTTTGAGCTCTTCCGGCCCACGGTCTATAGGTAAACCCATTGTTTTTGACAAGGCCTCCAAATCACCGCGGCAACGTCCTGGCACAAGAATCCGGTCAGCCCCAAAGGTCTCGGTCAACCTGCGCCCTATCATATCCGCAGTCATCAATGCCGCGACTTTAAGCCCCAGTTGATGCACGGTATAGATAAATTCCGGCTGCATTTTTTCCAGAATATTACGCAGTTGTTTTTCCGCCAGTTTACCGGTAAGAAAAAGTATGTGTTCGCTCATCAGCCTTCTCCCTGTCCAGAAGTAGCTAAATCCCTCAACTTAATGACAGGCTCGTAGAGTTTGGAAACAAAAGCCAGCCGTTCTTTAACTGTAACAATCAATTCATCAACACTTTCAACGACAGTTGTGTATTCGAATGTGCTTAACTTTCTCGTGCCTTCCAGATCGATTTTGCGCGGGTAAACCATCACTTTTTTACCCCCTGGCGCAGTGGTTTCCATTTCAGGCGCAATATCGCAGGGATAAACAATGCTGGGCACCCGGCATTTTCCCGCTTGGGAATATAAGTTGGTCACCAGTGAGTCGGCAATACCCACCACGCATTTGGCCACGGTATTTGAAGTCGCCGGAGCCATCACAAAGGTGTGGTAATAACCTTTATAAAAATGCCCAACCGGCGGTGATGATGCGGTTTTATCACGATAAACGGGCATTTTTTCGCGGATGTCATTGAGATTGAAACCGTACATTTTTATCACCTCCTCCGCCGCCTGACTGAGATAGAGATCAACATCGTCCAGGGTTAGCAGGAAATCCAGGCATTCTTCTATATAATGACCGGAGCCGGTAATCGCCCAGGCTAATCGAGGTTTATTCATTACAATATTCAGAGTCGAAAGTATTGAATCATTATACCCGAATATATACAACGCAACGCACAGGAGCTCAGACATGTTCAGTCAACTCGATAAACCGCTGATTATGGGTATTTTAAATGTTACACCGGACAGTTTTTCAGATGGCGGCAAATACACCGGTATTAATGACGCCCTGAAGCAGGTTGAGCGTATGTTGGCTGAAGGGGTGGATATTATTGATATAGGTGGTGAATCAACGCGGCCCGGATCAGATTCAGTTACGGCTATAGATCAACAACAGCGGGTGGTTCCGGTTATAACAGCTATCAGACAACAGTTAAAAAGCAATGTTTTAATCAGCATTGATACCACCTCCAGCGCAGTTGCCAGAGCGGCGCTGGCGGCCGGAGCCAATATAATAAACGATGTTTCCGCTGGACAGGATGATGAAGCCATACTGGCACTGGCGGCTCAAACTGATGTGCCGATAATTTTGATGCACAGCCAGGGCACGCCAAAAACCATGCAGGATAATCCTTATTATGATGATGTTGTCCGGGAAGTCATCGATGCCTTGAAAAAACGAATCGATGCGGCATCAAAGGCAGGGATTAAAAAAGAAAACATAGCGATAGATCCGGGCATAGGTTTTGGCAAACGTAAACGGGATAATCTTGATTTACTGGCGCATATGGATGCGCTAGTGGCACTAGGATTTCCGGTTCTTTTAGGCACCAGCCGCAAGCGCTTTATGGGCACTCTTTGCGATGTGACCGAACCCTCGGAACTGGTTACTGCGACAGCAGTCACTACCGCCTTGGGCGTTATGGCAGGTGTGCGGATATTCCGGGTACATGATGTCAAGGAAAACCGGCAGGCGGCTGACGTAGCCTGGGCAATCAGACAGAGGCGTTAACTTAAAAGCTGTTACCCAAGACTTCAGGAAAACACCACGAAGATCATGAAGAATATGAAGCTTATGTTCTTTGTGATCTCCGTGGCCGATGGTTTTCATTTTTCATCTAACAATGCAAAATATATTTAGCAAGCCTTTCTGCACGTTAGCTAACAGAAACATTACGGTCGGGTTTACAAAACCCGTTCGGCTTATTAGTGCGATCAGTAGTAGATCTGTCTAGTTCATCAAGTCTTGCGGGATATTACCGCCGTTCTGTGCGAGTTTTTGCAATACGGTTTTATGCAGCCATACATTCATTTGAGCTGAGTCTCCCATTTGTTGAGCTGGGCAACCCAATTCCGCAGCAAGCTCTTTACGTGCGGTTAAGCTGCTGTCAAGCCCGAGTAACTTTAACAAATCGACAATCGAAGCTTTCCAGTTAAGCTTTTCTGCATGGGAAGCGGCTAATCCTTCCAATTTGGTTACGACATCGACCACTGGAATGGCAGCAGCAGAAGCTGGCTGGCCTGCAACAGGCACTTCCGCAGCAGTAGAACTACCAATGCCCAGTTTTTCAAGAATTGAATTAAATAGGCTCATGACTTATCCTTAATGTATAGTTGACTTTTAGTAGTAATTTTGCATGAAGTGAAATAAGTATTTCAACCCATACAGAAATTGTGAGTGAATACATGATCAATAATAGTCACCATGTGTAATACATTTTGACTATTTTATCAGCCTAGCACATTCAAATGATACGCACAAACATTTTCATCGGGCATTACTACTTTGCGATAACATAGCTATTGCAATAGTTTCATAAAAAGAGGACTATATTTCAGGTGAAAAGCTCAGAATTTCACTCTATATAATAAGTATGAATTCAGAATCAGATGTTTTTTACTCACTCAACCGGGAATTAACGCCATGACCAAAGAAGAATTATTAGCAAAAACACAAGCTTCCATTGAGAAACAAGAAGCAAAACTCAAATCACTTAAAGAAAAAAGAGTTGATGAGTCGCAAGAAGCGATTGATGATGTTCGTGCTGCGATTGCAAATTTGGAAGAAAAATTAGCGCATGCAAAAGCTAAAGCTAAGGATATAGCGGAAGTAGCTGATGATAAGTGGGATGATATGAAAGAATCGTTGGAGTCAGGATGGGACGAAGCATCAGCAAAATTGGAAGAAGGCTGGGATAGTTTAACCTCAAAAATAAAATCATTTTTCTCTTAAAAATAAGAACAAACACCAATGATTCTGGTAACTTCCATGTTTCATTGGTAAAGTAAGATTATGAAAAACCCAGAAGTATCTGCAAACATTTACCTTGCAGATATTTCTGAGTCACATAATCAACACCGATTTAGCATTAGGCACCTCGCAACAAATAAACCGCCACAGATTCACTGATTAAACTCAGTAACTACTCAACAGATTAGAAAAATTAAACACAGATGACACGGATTTGGCTGATAAATACTGAAAAAAATAAAATCCGTTTCAACCCGTTTAATCAGTGCTATCCGTGTTCTATTATAAAAGCCAGCATCTGATCAGCCGTTGCTAAATTTATTTATAATCTGCGAATCTGTGGCTGGGAATATTTATTTCGGGTTTACTTAGCCCTGAGTCTATTTTTTTGCCGCAGCTGAAAAGGTATCGCAAGTCGCTATATCTCCGCTTTCCAACCCTTTACGAAGCCAAAAAGTACGTTGCTCCGATGATCCGTGGGTAAATGATTCCGGGCTTATGCTTTTCCCGACGCGTTTCAATAGGCGGTCATCTCCTATTGCGGAGGCGGCCCTGAGTCCTTCATCGACATCTCCTGGTTCCAAAAGACTGCGATATTTATCGGCATAGTGAGCCCATACCCCCGCAAAACAATCTGCTTGTAATTCTAATAAAACCGATAAAGCATTTGCCTGAGTCGCACCGCTACGCAGTTGCAAATCATGGATTTTGCCGGAAATCCCTAAGAGGTTTTGCACATGATGACCGACTTCGTGTCCAATGACATATGCCTGAGCGAAATCGCCCGGGGCGCCCAAGTTATCCAACTCCCGGAAAAATTCCAGATCGAGGTAAACTTTTCTATCGTCAGAACAATAGAAAGGTCCCGTAGCTGCGGAATTATATCCGCATGCGGATGAAACTTGATCGGAAAACAAAACCAGCTTCGGCGCTTGATATTGCATGCCCATGCGAGGGAAAATCGTGGCCCAGGTATCTTCGGTATCCGCCAATATCGCTGATACAAATTGAGCGGATTCATCGTTGCCAGGCGTTTGTCCAGGGGAGACAGCAGTCGTCTGGCCGCCGCCAATGTACCCTTGCGATAGCATAGCCAATAGCTCCAAAGGGTTTTCTCCCAATACGACTGCTATTAACATTACGACCGCCAGCAGACCACCGCTCAGTTTAATCGATGACCCGACGATACGCGAACCACGGCGATCCTCAACGTTATCGCTTTGTCTACCTTTTTTCCACAACATGATGTTTACCCGCCAAACCCGGTGGTCAGAAGTAAAAAATATTCGATTTGATCTGTTAAGTTACACTAAAAGCCTGAAAGGGTTTGCTTATTTGAATTTTAGAGCGGCTTTCAGTGCGCTTAAGTTTAAGGGATCCGTAATTTTTGGCCCGGAAATATGCGATCCGGATTGCTTAAAATGTCGCGATTCGCATCGAAAATGCGTTGCCATTGATTAGCATCGTTGTAGAACTGTTTGGAAATCTTAGACAGCGTATCGCCACTAACTACGGTGTAGGCCCGAACGTTTGCAGTCGCAGAACCCATGCCTGTATCAAGAGAGCCTGCGCTTGTGATTGTTGTTTGTTGCTCTGGATTGGTCGATTGTTCCTCATCTTCTTTATTGCCAAAATACGATGCCGCCACTTTCCCTGCAATTGCGGCCCCCACTCCACCAAGAAGCACTTTGCCCCATGTTGGGAAACTGCTTGCTTCGGGTATATTGCCGTCCGGCGTCAGTTTATCGACCATAGCGGGTAAAACCTGCGAGAGCACTGAGGCGCCTTGAGACTCAGGGATGCCTGCCTGTTGAGCCAGAGCAGCGATCTGGTCTTTGCCCAACACGTCGGCCAATTCCTCGGGGCTTATGCTCTTGTTTTCTCCAGTACCAACCCAGGACGCGGCAAGATCACCCAAGCCTGATTGTTGAAGTTTATTGACCAACCCGTCTATGCCGCCCATTTTCTGCAGTATTGCCAACGCGCCATTCAATAAATTTTGGCTTTGGTTTTCAGTTTGTCCTGAAGAATTACTTGCTCCGATGGCGGATTTAACTATTTCTGTGAAAAGGCTCATAAGATTTCTCCTCGTGAAATTAGCATAGATAAAAAAACGATAGCCACTAAAGTCTTTAAGAAATCGCATAAAAAAATTTCAGGGGCTTGAAAACTAATTTATCCCAATATTGCTTGAAAAGATAGAAAATTTATCCCCCTTGAAATACTAAAAGCAATTGAGCTTTAGCTGTCGAAAAAATAAACACCAACCCTCGAAGATGGACAAACGTGCGGTGTCGTAAAACCCGGCCACATCGCTTCAGTTGGAATAACGCATCGCTAAGCAGCAAGGTGCGCAAGCCATGCTGGCAAGGAGCTAAAGTCCGCATTTTATAGTGTAAGCAGCTCAAGCACAGGGCGACTAAAGTCATATCTACAGTCGTTCGTACCCCTTGTGGTGACTGTTACGATATTCACCGAGTAACGTCCCCTAAACACTCTGCGTCATTATGCAGGGGATTATTGACCCGCGTACTTATCGGGGTAAGCTGCATCGTGCTGTAGGCATCGGCGGCTAAAAAATCCGCCATCTCGACAGCCGTGTTAGTTTTGTCCAGCCAGCGCTTATAAAAATCCGGTGTGACAATGACCGGCATACGGTCATGGATAGTCGCTATTTTGTCGCTGGCAACGGTGGTTATAATGGTGCAGGAATAGATTGTCTCTTGCTTGCGCTCCCAGTGCTCCCATAATCCGGCAAACGCAAATAAGGCACACTCCGGTTGATGAATATGGTAGGGTTGTTTGCCGATTCCTGTTGTCTGCCATTCAAAGAAGCCGGTAGCAGGAATCAGGCAGCGTCGATGTTGATAAGCATTTCTAAATGATGGTTTTTCAGTTAAAGTTTCCGCTCTGGCATTGATTAAACGGCTGGAAATTTTAAGGTCTTTGGACCAGGAGGGTATCAAACCCCAGTGCAAGTTTACGGCTTTGTTGCTGCCGTCTTCCAGTCTTACAACGACAAGAATCTTTTGTCCTGGCGAAATGTTGTAATCAGGTTGATAATCCGATAAACGCTTTAAACTAAAATGTTCCATAATTTGCGGCTTAGTTGCAATTAAGTTAAAACGTCCACACATACATGCACCTTGAACTCATTAAACTGGAAAGAACCTTCAAACCTTCGATTTTAACAAAGATTGATGATCCACTGCTTGATCGATATGAAATCGAACTATGGATGAAACGGGATGATTTGCTGCATCCCATCATTTCCGGGAATAAATGGCGTAAACTTAAATATACACTTGATCATGCCCTGTCTGAAGGCGCCGATACGCTCATCAGTATGGGCGGGGCTTATTCCAACCATTTGC
>NQJI01000046.1 GCA_002256705.1 Methylococcaceae bacterium NSM2-1 | reverse complement strand
CTATAAATTTGATTAGCGTAAGCAGACAGACCCAAAAATACCACTAACACGCATAAAACCACCTTTAACAGGCGATTACGTAATTCAATCAGGTGGCTGATAAAAGGCTGTTCAGCCTCTTCGAAACTATTTTGGCTCATGCGGCGGCTTAACGTCGTCTACTAGATTCTCTTCCGGCAACGCTGCAAGCGATGCTTTTATAGAATTTGCGGCTTCCGCTGTTTCATTGATCGCTGCATGAAATTCTTGCAGATCCGCCTGCTCTTTAAATATCTGACGAAGCTCTTCCGCCTGCAGTTCCTGTTTGATTTCTGACTTGACAGAAGCCACCATAGAGCGTGTCTTACCTATCCAGAAACCTGCAAGTCGCGCAACCTTAGGTAAGCGCTCAGGACCTATCACCAACAAACTGACCAAACCGATCATAATAAGCTCGGAAAATCCTATATCAAACATATCAGACTTTTTCGTTTTTCTTGGAGGTTACTTCGCCATCGATAGTTTCACCTTCAGTTTCGGCGTGTTTTTTGTCTTCTTCACCTTCTTTAACGGCAGATCGAAAACTTTTTATCGCTCCGCCCAAATCCGCACCTACATTTCGCAGCTTCTTTGTGCCAAAAAGCACAATAACGATAACCAATATGACCAATAATTCTTTAATGCCGATACCCATTTCAAACTCCCGAGATAATATTATTTATTACGCTGCGCTTTTTCTTCCAGACCAGACAAGCCAAATCGGCGTTGCAGTTCTTGCAGCACATCATCCGGCCCCAAGCCCTGATCTGCAAGCAATACCATGCAATGAAACCATAAGTCAGCGGTTTCATAGATTATTTGTTTTTTATCGCCATCTTTGGCAGCAATAACCGTTTCTGTCGCTTCTTCGCCTATTTTTTTCAAAATAGCATCCAGTCCCTTTGCATAAAGGCTGGCTACATAAGATTTATCTGCTGATTCCAGTTTACGCTGTTCCAGAATTTGGGCCAGTTGCTGTAATACTTCACTCATTTTTTGTATAAATTGCTTCAGGATCTTTCAACACGGGTTCTACAGCTTGCCATTTCCCATCAACCAGGCGACGGTAAAAACAGCTTTCACGCCCGGTATGACAGGCAATACCGCCTTCTTGTTCAATTTTAAGCAGGATTACATCCTCATCGCAATCCAGAAACAAACCGGTAACTTTCTGTCTGTGCCCGGACTCTTCACCTTTACGCCATAATTTTCCGCGCGATCTGGACCAGTAAACCGCATAACCTTCCGCGACCGTTAAACCTAAAGCTTCACGATTCATCCACGCAAACATGAGTACTTTTCCTGTATCAGCCTGTTGCGCGATAACGGGCACCAAATCGTCTTCAGTCCACCGTATCTCATCCAGCCACGAAACGTTCATAAGCGCATCTCAATGCCGCGTGCTGCCATGTGTTCCTTGGCCTGTTGTATCGTATATTCGGCGAAATGAAATATACTGGCTGCTAACACAGCATCCGCTTTGCCTTCTATCACGCCATCCGCCAGATGATCCAGGTTGCCTACGCCGCCTGAGGCAATAACCGGCACGGTCACAGCCTCGCTAATTGCGCGGGTTAGCGGCAAATCAAAGCCTTCTCGCGTGCCGTCTCTGTCCATACTGGTTAACAAAATTTCTCCAGCTCCGTAGTCAACCATTTTTTTTGCCCATCCAATCGCCTCTATGCCTGTGGCTTTACGGCCGCCGTGGGTAAATATTTCCCAACGATCGGTTTCGCCCGGTTGACTGACTTTTTTAGCGTCCATTGCCACAACAATACATTGCGAACCGAATCGCTGCGAGGCCTCGCGGACAAATTCAGGATTAGACACCGCCGCGCTGTTAATGCCGACTTTATCCGCTCCTGCATTGAGCATACGGCGAATATCATCCAAAGTTCTGATGCCGCCGCCTACCGTCAACGGGATGAATACTTCACTGGCCACTTGCTCGACGACATGTACAATCGTGTCACGGTTGTCATGAGTGGCGGTAATGTCCAAAAAAGTAATTTCATCTGCGCCTTCACGGTCATAACGTCTGGCGACTTCCACAGGGTCGCCGGCATCACGAATATCAACAAATTTAACGCCTTTAACAACGCGACCATTATCGACATCCAGACAGGGAATAATACGTTTAGCTAAACTCATGACACACAAAACGATTCTGCTAATTTTTCGGCTTCTGCAAAATCCAGCGTGCCTTCATAAATCGCACGTCCGGTAATTGCGCCCATAATGCCTTCATGAGCTACAGCACCCAAGGCTTTAATGTCGTCAATACTGGTAATGCCACCCGAAGCAATGACGGGGATTTTAATTGCCCGCGCCAATCTTGCAGTAGCTTCTACATTAACACCCTGCATCATGCCATCTCTGGAAATATCGGTGTAAATAATAGCCTCCACACCGTCTGCTTCAAAGTGTTTCGCCAAATCGATCACATCATGTTTGGACAGCTTCGACCAGCCATCTATCGCTACTTTACCTTCTTTTGCATCCAGGCCAACAATGATATGCCGGGGATATTCCAAAGCCATATTACTGACAAAATGCGGTTCATTAACCGCCTTGGTGCCAATAATAACGTATTCCACACCCGCATCCAGATAAGCCTGAATAGTCTCTTCATCTCGAATACCGCCGCCTATCTGCACAGGAACATCAGGGAAAGCGGCGACTATTGCTTTAATAATATTGGCATTGACCGGTTTGCCGGCAAAGGCGCCATCCAAATCCACCAAATGAATTCTTTTCGCGCCGGCGGCAACCCATTTGCCGGCAACAGCCACGGGATCATCAGAAAAAACCGTGTCATCGTCCATACGTCCCTGGCGTAAACGCACACATTTTCCTTCTTTCAAATCGATAGCGGGTATTAACAACATAGATACTGAATCCTTAACAACTTGTATAGGTTTAAACTTGACCATCCCAATGTAAAAAGTTGTTTAGCAGTTGTAAACCGACCGCCTGACTTTTTTCCGGGTGAAATTGTACGGCAAAAATATTATCTTGAGCCAAAGCACAAGCAAAAGCATCGGGATATTCCGTGGTCGCCGCTACCACAGATATATCATCGGGCACTGCATAGTAACTGTGCACAAAATAAAAACGGCTGTCCTGTGGAATCTTGTTCCATAACGGGTGAGGCCTTTGATGCACCTGATTCCAGCCCATGTGTGGAATTTTCAGGTTATTGCCATGACCATCCATTAACGCATCTGAAAAACGCACTACGTGCCCAGAAACAATACCCAACCCTTCGGTGTTGCTGTTTTCTTCGCTGTCCGTCAACAATGCCTGCATCCCGAGGCAAATACCCAGCAACGGTTTCGCTTTGGCAACGCTTTTAATAACAGCCGATAAACCCGATTGATCGAGGGCCTGCATACAATCGCGTATTGCCCCGACCCCCGGGAAAACCACACGATCTGCTTGCAAAATTACATCGGCATCGGAGACGATTTGCACATCTACTTCAGGAGCGGCATGTTGTAAGGCTTTTGCAATTGAATGCAAATTACCCATTCCGTAATCAATAACAGCAACAGAAGACATAAGACATATTCAAGTTTAAAAATTCAAGGCTAAAGACTGCCTTTGGTTGACGGCATTATACCCGCCATTCGTGAATCGGCGGTAATCGCCATGCGAATGGCTCGACCCAGGGCTTTAAAAATGGTTTCCGCGACATGATGAGCATTTGCACCTTTCAAGCTATCGATATGCAAAGTCACGCCGGCATGATTGACAAAGCCCTGGAAAAACTCCCTGAACAAATCCACGTCAAAACTGCCTATCATGGCTTTCGGGTATTTAACGTCATAGAACAAACCGGGGCGACCGGAAAAATCAATGACTACTCTGGACAAGGCTTCATCCAAAGGTATGTAGGAATGTCCATAGCGATAAATGCCTTTTTTATCGCCAATAGCCTGAGCAAACGCCTGACCTAAAGTAATACCGATATCTTCAACGGTGTGATGGGCGTCGATATGCAAATCGCCTTTGGCATTAATATCCATATCAATAAGGCCATGTCTGGCGATTTGATCCAGCATGTGGTCAAGAAAAGGCACGCCCGTTACAAACACGGCTTTACCTTCTCCATCCAGATTGATTTTAATTTTAATTTGGGTTTCGAGCGTATTGCGCTCGACTTCGGCTGTGCGTTGAGTCATGGTTTTTAAATAAGGTGGGTTAAAACGGTGGGCAAAAAAGTGTCGCCTAAAGCGCCTACTTTTAGTACTCACCCTACATTTAATCAGGTAAAAAAGCGTCATCCATGAGTTGAGGAAACTCCCAGGGGCAAGTGCCTGGAAAATCGTCAGTATCTAATCCGGTTTCTTTGGAAGCCCTGATTTTAGCCTTCCGATAAGAATGTGTTAATAGTGCTTGCAATTGAGATTTTAAACCGGGGTTGTCGTTTAATACATCGAAAAACTCAAGACGCTGTTCCTGAATGGTCAATTGCCAGTTTTGACCACGCCGGGCAGGTTGATATTGCCATTTTAAAAGATAAACCAGTAATACAGTAAGACGGTTTTCGAGTTCACGCTTTTCACTTCTACCCAATGATTCTATTTCTTCAATAAGATTAACAATGTCCAGTTCATCAAACCGTCCTGACCTTAGCATTTCGACTTGTTCACGCGTCCAGCTATAAAAATCTTTTTGATAATCACTCATTGTGAAACCTCTTTATTCTAAGAGACCTGTGGGTCGAGTTAGGCGATAGCCGAACCCAACACAACGAAGCTCAAAATGTTAGGTTACGCTATCACTAACCTACGCACTTTAAAACACCTTATTTACCGGATTCTCCTCATAATATTTTCTAATCAATTGTTTTTATTTATTAAAGTATCCAGGCTTATCACCTTTTAATCTGAAATAGCCGCTTTGTCAAATCATCACGACTGATTAAAAAGTGTTTGGCAACATCATCCAATACAGCCGAAAACGTTCCTACCTTTAAGGGATCATGTTGTGGAATGGTAATATGATGTTCACCATTTTATTGTGTGGTTAAGCAAATATGACTACTCGTTTGACGACTAATTTCATAAGCTAACTCGGCCAGTTTCTTAGCGAGTTCCAGACCTGAACAATTGCGTGGCAACTTCATGCGGCAATAATTTCTTCTCGGACAAAATGCAAACATATTATTTTAGGTTTAATTGAAGGTTCAAAATGACAGTCGACTGCATCGCGCACTTTATGGTGCAAATCATCCATATCGTCGGCTTCGGTATATATAGAACCTTCTAATGCTCTCGCTATAAAACCACCTTCGGGCGCATCTTCAATTAAAAATATAATTTCATTCACGCTTAATGCTCCTAGTTTGATTTTAGTTCTGTAGATTACATTAGCATAACCCGACAAGCATCGGCGCAAAGTATTGGGTTACGCTGCGCTCGGCAATTACTCCTGCATCCATGCGTAACCCAACATACCTATACTTTCTTAAGGGCAACCACAAGGGATTGCCCCGACAAACTTAACTCTTAGCTGCTCTCTTCCGCTCATTCTCAGTCAACAACTTCTTGCGCAAGCGTATGGACTTTGGCGTAACCTCAACCAGTTCATCTTCAGCGATAAATTCCAACGCCTGCTCCAGGGTCATTTTCTGAATCCGTGCCAGCACCAGACTTTCATCTGTACCTGAGGCGCGAACGTTGGTTAATTGTTTCGGTTTGCAGGGATTCACGCACAAATCATTACTACGGGAATGCAAACCCACCAACATGCCTTCGTAGACTTCATCGCCATTGACTAACAGCAGTTCGCCGCGTTCTTGTAACGGATGCAATGAATAAGTCACAGCTTTGCCTGCAACCATTGAAATCATTACGCCGCGTTGGCGATTGCCCACTTCACCCGGTTTCATTGGGCCATAATGGTCGAATACATGATAAAGCAGACCAGAGCCTGAGGTTGCCGTCATAAATTCAGTCTGGAAACCAATCAGTCCGCGTGAGGGCATCATATATTCCAGACGAATACGACCTTTGGCATCCGGGACCATATTGATTAAATCGCCTTTACGCTCACCTATTTTTTCCATGATGGCACCCTGGTGGATTTCTTCCACTTCAATGGTGACCATTTCAAAGGGTTCGCATTTTTTGCCATCAATTTCTTTAATGATAACTTCCGGACGCGATACACCCATTTCAAAACCTTCGCGGCGCATGTTCTCAATTAGAACGGACAAATGCAATTCGCCACGACCTGATACTTTAAATTTATCAGGGTCTCCCGTGTCTTCAACCTTTAGTGCGACGTTGTGTTGCAATTCCTTATCGAGTCTGTCGCGTATTTGCCGGGTGGTGACAAATTTACCTTCTCTCCCGGCAAAGGGTGAGTTATTGACCTGAAATGTCATGGTCACGGTAGGCTCATCCACCGATAACGGGGGCATGATTTCTACGGCATCGGGATGGCAGATAGTGTCAGAAATTTCCAGCTTTTCAATGCCTGCAAAGGCAATAATGTCGCCGGCACGGGCTTCAGAGACTTCGACACGCTCCAGGCCATGAAAGCCAAAAATTGCGCCCCTTGCGCTCGACACCTTCCCGATTAACAATCGTCAATGGCTGGTTAGGTTTGATGCTGCCACGCTGGATCCGGCCAATACCGATAACGCCAACATAAGTGTTGTAATCAAGACTGGAAACCTGCATTAGAAAAGGACCATCCATATCAACGGGCGGCGGACTGACTTTTTCGACTATCGTTTCAAATAACGGGGTCATATCGCCTTCGGTTATGGTGTGCTCCAAACCGGCATAACCATTAATAGCCGAGGCATAAACGATAGGAAAATCGAGTTGTTCATCGGTCGCACCCAAGCGGTCAAACAAATCAAAGGTTTGATCGACAACCCAGTCAGGACGCGCACCCGGACGGTCAATTTTATTGATAACAACTATCGGTTTTAAGCCCAAGGCAAAGGCTTTTTGGGTTACAAAACGGGTTTGTGGCATCGGGCCATCAACCGCATCCACCAGAAGCAATACTGAATCAACCATCGACAATACACGCTCTACTTCGCCACCAAAGTCAGCATGGCCCGGGGTGTCAACGATATTAATGTGATAACCGTTCCAATCTAGTGCGGTGTTTTTTGCCAGAATGGTAATACCACGTTCTTTTTCAATATCATTGGAATCCATAATTCGCTCGGTCACTTTGGTATGAGCGGCAAACGTACCCGACTGTTGTAATAGCTTGTCAACCAGGGTCGTCTTACCGTGGTCAACGTGGGCAATAATGGCGATGTTTCTTAATTTTTCGATCACTTTTTGTGTACTCTAAGGGGGGTTAATAAAATAAGTGTGGGGTGCGTTTTACGCACTTTTATAAAGCATGAAGGGTGTATGGATTTCACCCTACTTGGCTGGGTTTAATATAGTGTGGGCAAAGAAAGGATGGTGATAGTTCCATCAAGACTGTAGTTAAATTTTACTGGCAAGACCCGACTTAATCCAGTGAGGATGTGTAATTAACTCTGCTCCCAAGGCAAACCATTGAAGCGCCAGCCGCCAAGATTACCTCGATGATTATGCTGATCCAGGGGACCTTCAAAACCGCCAACGATATTGATAAGCCGTCTAAAACCGGCATCTTCAAGCGTTTTTGCAGCATCCAGCGAACGCTGTCCGCTTCGGCACAGCAATAAAACCGGTGCATTGTAATCAGGCACTGCCTTTTTGACTTCGGCAACAAACATTGAATTAACCTGCCAGTCGGGCGCTTCTTTCCAGGCGATATTAATGGCGCCTAAGGGATGACCGACAAAATCATGTTCAACCTTTGTTCGTACATCCACCAATACAGCATCAGTATTCTGTTGCAACAAATCCCACGCCTGTCGTGGATTTAAATTTTCTATCATCGTGTAACCCATTATTTACGTTTTTGGCCGATAAACTGAGCCTCATTTCTTAAACCCCGTCGCTGTTCGCCAATCAAAGCGTTTTCTCTGTAATAAATTACCCTCAACGGCGAAAATAGTGCCAATAGCTCATTTTCAGTTAACAGATAATCGGGATTATTGGGAGGTTTGCGGCTTGTTTTTTGTCGCGTAAAAGTCTGATAAAAAAGCAATCCACCCGGTTTAAGTGCTCCTATTATCGCATCACTTAGGGTACGGTCAAGAAATCGACTCACAACAATGACATCAAAACTGCATTCGGTAAAATTATCAGCCACGATATTTTCTTGGCAAGCATTGATATTTAACCCTTGCTGAACTGCATAAGTCCTTAATTTATCTATAGCAATAAAAGAAATATCCCAGGCAGTCACCGCCAATCCGTGTTCAGCCAAAAAAACTGCATTAGCCCCCAGCCCACAAGCCAAATCCAGTGCTGTACCGGCCGCCGGTAGCAAAAATTCATTTTCAGTCAGAACCTGTACAGCTGGATAACTTTCTTGAACAGACTGACTATAAATATGATTCCATTTGCTTATCACTGCATCCATTATTCGGTTCCCGGCATACTCACGCGATGCTCCAGCCATGTCTGCAAAAAATCCATAAAACCTTTAACCTTTGCGGATAAATATTTTCTATGTGGATAGACCGCATGTATATCCAAAGGAGGCAATGGGTAATTTTCCAGTACTACTTTCAATGTGCCATTTTCAATATCCCTGCCAACAATGTAGGTAGGCAACATCACTAATCCCAAACCATTAATTGCCGCAATACGGATCGGGTGAGCCGCATTAGCCTGCATCCGCCCGGATACAGTGATTACCTTAACCCCTGTTTCACATTTAAATTGCCATTTATTGCGCGGCGAAATTGCCCAATTAACAAGGCAACTATGCTCTGCCAAATCTTCCGGTGTCTGTGGAATGCCATTACTCTGCAAATAATCCGGTGACCCGCAAACCACCAGCGATGAACTGGCTAATTTCCGGGCAACCATACTGGTATCATCTAATGCGCCCAGGTAAATAGCAACATCAATACCTTCATCAATCAGATCGCCCGGGCTGCCCTGCAGAATCATCTCAACCGTTAAATCCGTATGCATTTTTAAAAATTCAGCCACAGCACGCGCAATGTGGGTAGCGCCAATAGCCGGCGGCGCACTGATTTTTAACAGACCCCGAGGCTCCGTCTGCAAATGCGTCACTGCGGACTCCATTTCTTCAACATCAAGCAACACTTGCTGACAACGCTCAAGATAAGACACGCCTACATCGGTCAGACTTAAACTACGTGTCGTACGATTGATTAATCGCGTTCCCAAACTACCTTCAAGTTGCATAATGTGCTTGGTCGCCATTGCTCTTGAAATTCCCAGCTCTCGAGCACCACCCGCAAAACTTCCGGCTTTAGCGACACGAACGAAAACGGTCATACTTGTTAATTTATCCACTTAATCCTCATTAATCAGGCACAAGACACGACCTGCCATTTGTATCCTGCACCTTGCGCTTTCTTTATATCAATAAAAGTCTTGACATTACACACCATTTCTAAACAAGAAACAATCAATTTATTATTTAGTATATTGTATACAATAAATATCCCTGTATAGTAGCACCCATGTAACAACGCAACAAAATTTGCAAAACAGCAACAAAACTGGATAAAAATTTCTAAACCTTAATACAGGATCCAACTAATGAACAACGTCAACAAAGATATAATCATTGGCTTAATGTTTATTGCCGGTATCTGGAGTTTCATTTCCGGTCAATTCATTATTTCAACCGTATTGTTCGCAGGTGCTGCTATTTATAGCAACATTGTAATGAGAGCAAAAATTTTTTATAGAGACACAATTCAACAAATTTTTTTCGTTAGAGATGATGAATCGCATCGCTACGTCGTTTCCATAACAAGTCGCCAATTTCGCACTGCGGAACAAAACCGGAAACAGCACGCTTTAATACAGCTCTTACTCGCTCAAAATCATCATCCTTAGCCGCTTTTTCCAACGCCTCCAGCATGTTTTCCAGTTCAAACCAGGGAATAATCTGCTCTTCTGCACGCATAATTCTTGGGTGACTGGTTTCTGAAACATTATCGCCGATCAACAGTTCCTCATAGAGCTTCTCTCCCGGCCTCAATCCGGTAAAACTAATCTCTATCTCACCCGAAGGATGTTCTTCGTCTTTTATTTCCAAACCGCTTAAATGAATCATTCTCTTTGCCAAATCAAGAATTCGGATGGGTTCGCCCATATCCAGCACAAACACATCTCCACCCTGACCCAATGCTCCGGCTTGAATGACCAACTGTGAAGCTTCCGGTATAGTCATAAAATAACGGATAATTCTTGCATCTGTGACGGTTACCGGCCCACCTCTGGCTATCTGCTCTCTAAACAACGGCACCACAGACCCTGATGAGCCTAAAACATTACCAAATCGCACCATGGTGAAACGGGTTTGATGTTTATGACCCGCGTCCAAACTCAGCGCTTGCAAAATCAGTTCTGCAAAACGCTTGGTTGCACCCATCGTATTAGTCGGTCTTACTGCCTTATCCGTTGAAATCAATACAAATAATTCGACCTCAGCGTTTATTGCCGCCTGCGCTGCATGTAAAGTTCCGAAAATATTATTCCATATAGCTTCTCCGGGGTTTTTCTCTACCATAGGCACATGCTTGTAAGCTGCTGCATGATAAATTGTTTGTACCTTAAAAGCCTTGCACACTTTTTCAATGCGTTTGGCATTCGTAACCGAACCCAATACGGTAATAATTTCTATGTGTTTGGAGCCCTTGCCCTTGGTTAACAGGTGATTCAATTCATTCTCTATGGCATAAAGAGCGAATTCACTTAACTCAAAAAGGATCAGCGATAGCGGCTGCAACTGAATTATCTGCCGACACAACTCCGATCCTATAGAGCCTCCCGCTCCAGTCACCATAACTACTTTGCCGCTAATAGTGGCATGAAGCAGTGATTGATCGGGCGCTACCGGATTGCGTCCCAGGAGATCCGCAATATCAACTTCCTGAAGCGCATCAACTGTTACCCTTCCCTGGGCTATATCAGATAACCCCGGCATCGACATCACATGTACGGCATAAGGCTCCAGCAAGCGGATAAGCTCACTTATACGTGCCCGCTTCGCCGAAGGCATTGCCAGTAAGACATCTGTAACCTGGTGTCGCTCTATCAAATAACTCAAAGAACTGAGCGGATATATCCGCAAGCCATTGGCCTTTCTTCTTTGCAATAATTTATCATCATCAATAAAAGCAACTGGTCTGAAATCACGCCCGTGCGCTAGCGCAGAGGCAAGCTGCACACCGGCACTACCCGCGCCATAAATCACTACATTTTTTTTTCGTAATTCGCTAGCACTTCGACCACCCCCCAAGCGAAAATGAGTCTCTCCCAACCACCAACGCGCAAAAAAGCGGCTGCCGCCAACCAACAGCATCACAATTAGCCAATTTAGCGGAGAGGCTGTCCGGGGAATAAATTTGATGCCTGACTCATACACGACAAACGCAAAAACAAGCGCATAAAGCGTGGTTGCCTGAATAATTGTCCATAGCGCTCTAATCTCGATATAGCGAATAATCGCGCGGTACAAACCTAGTCTGATAAAAATAGGCACGGCGATAACAGGCGCCGCGGCAAACAAATACCACTCAATACCTTTAGGGATATACAGTATCCCCCAACGCAAGGAAATAGCCGCCCAAAACGCGAACTCAACAAAAAACACATCGGCGCTGATTAGTATAAATGCCTTATACCGCCGCTGAAGACCAATAAACCAGTGCGCTAATCGCGTTTGTATCATTCCAACTCTCTCGCGCCTGCCCGGAAATAGATAGCCAGTAACATTAGCGGCACATAAGCCAGCCCCAGTCCCAATAATGGATTCAGACCAGCCAACCCGACCCACAGAGCCCAGGGTGTCAACCAGCACACATTGATTGCACCAATAACCAGCGAAACCGTCTTGTGTGATCCATAGTAGCGCGATGCATATTGATAAGCATGGCTACGGTGGGCCTCATAGATTTTTTCACCACGCAAAAAACGGCGAAACAAAGTCCAGGTCGCATCCACGATAAACACGCCCAGCAATATCAACCAACTCCAAAAAAATTGCGGAGCTATCCATGCCGCCTGAATGGAAAAAAGTCCTAACACGATACCTAGAAAACCACTACCCGCATCACCCATAAAAATCCTGGCTGGCGGAAAATTCCAAAACAGAAAACCGGCAACGGTCATTGCCAGCAATACAGGCAAAGCCCATTGTCCAATAGCTTCAGATCCTGTCAGATACAAAAGCGCCCCACCCAGACAGACAGTAATCGCCTCGATACTGGCCAGCCCATCGATACCATCCATAAAATTGTAGAGGTTCAACAGCCAAATCAAATAAAAGAGCCCCAGAATTTGCCCGAGCCAACCCGGATCGAATGAATATCCAAAAAACACTAAAGGCGGCAATCCACCCAGCCAATAAAGTCCCCACGCCGCCCCGATAAAATGGGCTGTTAATCGCCATCGCGCCGGAATGTGACCATGATCATCCAGAAATCCCACCAAGGCTACCCATGCTCCAGCGCCAAAGAGTGCCCACATTGCTTCTGGAGCCAATACACCCATCCCTGAAAGAACCGGAAGACCCAGCAAAAATACAATAACAATCGATAATCCGCCGCCGCGCGGGGTTGGACTAGTATGTGAACTGCGTGCATTAGGAATATCAATCAGACGGGTTGCCAATGCGTACCGGCGCAATAATCCTGTCAATACCGCAGCCGAGATCAAGGCAATGAGAAAAATCCAGCAAAACTCAATCACTTGCGAAACTTCATATAATATTGCGCCGTCTTGCGCAGAGCCTCATCCACGCTCACTGGTGGCTTCCAGTCTAGCAAATCATGCGCCTTGGAAATATCAACCTGCAGCGAACCACAGAGTCTCTGCGCCATCGCTTGCTTTCCCAACAGTCTCGCGCCCCACACCAATAAAAACTCCGGTACTGGCATCAAACATGCTTTTTTACCTAAGGCTGCGGCCATACGCTGCAACAATTCGGTAGTAGAAAGATCCTCGCCATCACTAACCATAAAAATTTGATTGGCCGCAGCCGGGTGATGAATGCAAGTTGAGATTAAATCGATCAGGTTATCTAATGCGACCAGACTGCGCTGATTATGAATAGAACCCAGTGGTAAAGGAATGCCTTTATCCAACCAACGAATCATGCTCTGGAAATTGGCCTTCACGCCCGATCCATATATCAGAGGCGGACGAATGATCACCACTTCCATGCCAGTTTCATTAGCTAATTGACGTAATGCATCTTCGGCTTCGCGCTTGGAAATAGCATAAGGATCAACCGGGGCTGGCTGATCTTCAGCAGTATAAAGCTGCCCCAAAAATGTACCTTCACCGTTCACCTTAATCGAACTGATAAAAATGAATCGCTGTACGCCAGCCTCAACTGCCTGTCGGGCAAGATTCAAGGTACCTTCTACATTTACTCTGCGAAACTCTGCCAAAGCATCAATAGCCGTGTCCTTCATCACGTGCACCCGAGCTGCAAGATGTATGACTACATTTACACCGTACAAAGCAGCAGTCCAATCCGTCTTCCCATCTATCGTAAAAACCGACACAGCTTCAATATTTTCGACTTGTAAATTTGCAGAACGCGTTACTGCGCGGACGATTTGACCTTGCCGAAGTAATTCAACACAGAGCGGTTTGCCTACAAAACCATTAGCTCCCGTTACCAGAATACTCATGCCAAACTACTCATGGTTCCCAGCTACATAATGAGAAAATATACGCAAAGATGACTTTTTAATGAAGTGTAAGAACAGAAAAGCCACGGTCATCAACAATAAACAAGTTTTAATAAACATCAACCAGGGGAATTCCTTGGATAAACCATAAGCAACTAATACCTCCAATATAGGCCCAAGCATAAGTCATTACAAAAAATAGGCAGGATAAATACGTTTGGCCCTTTTAATAAAGTAATTTTTATATGTCGGAAGTTTTCATAACAGGTGAAAATCAAAAAGCTGCTCATAAAAAAAAAAATTTACGGGCGATTTCCGGGGAAAATTGTGCTCAATAACGAAAGAAATTCAGCACCAGACAATATTCTAAATGTGAACCACAAAACTACAAAAAAAGTAATTTGCCACAATCGTACATCAAAGTCGACGACACATCCATTTGGTATTTGCCAACAATACTATCAGAATGACTCAATCAACTTCGCCCATATACTTGAAATCGCCATGACTACTCCTGCGTGCTTGATGAACTACCCTGGCAGCCGGACTTAAAACCACTTCATAGCCCAGCAGCCTCAGTCTGGCGCATAAATCTACATCTTCATAGTAAAGAAAAAATTTTTGATCAAATCCATCCAGCTGCTTGAATATTTCGCTCGGGAATAACATGAACATGCCGCCCACCCAGTCGGGGAAAATCGACTCATTCTTTACAACATAATCGCTTCCCTTACATTTTCCGAATGCCTTGCAAAGTATCTTGAATGGAGTAGGAAAATAACGGGCACTATCTTCCATTTCTCCCCCTTCGTCCAGCACAACTGGAGCTACTACACCGATGGAAGAATCTTGCAAGCACGAAAGCAATGCCGGAAAAGGATCATTATTAAGCCGAATGTCGGGATTCATCACACAAAAAAATTGCCCTGTTGCATGCGAAAATGCCTGATTTTGGTTGGCAGCGAATCCAAGCGGCTTTATATTACGAATAATCCGTATCGGAAACCAAAAATTGTCTAATGAAACCGGCAGCGATTCATCCAAATTAAGCGTAAGAATGAACTCAAGCGATGAAGCACGGCAATGTGTATTGATGTCATCCAGCAGATTGTCAATTAAATCCATTTGCATATGACTGATAACAGAAATGGAAACAATTGTTGTGCTCCCTGTAGCTTTATTTTCCATTGAACTTATCTCTTTGCCCATAAAACGACTCATTGACTAGCAGTCAATAACATCAATAATTCTCGCCAATCACTGACAAAAGGTAATCCAGGAGAGGTAGTGACTGCACCGGAAAATTTAAACTTTCCATCCATTATGGATTTCATTTTATTAGCCAATCCCATGGCATCAAAGGGATCAATAAAACTGACCTTATCATATGTACCAACTGTTTCATGCGCATAGGGAAGCTCCGCGATTAGCAAAGGCTTGCCCAGTGCCTTGGCTTCACTGATTGGCAATCCCTATGTCTCAAGCCGTGAGGGAAATAGTACACAATCACGAAGCACAGTTAGCGGCCCGCCTTCGACTAAATAAACGGCCGAAATTACAAGTTTTTGTTTTATTTTCGTATTCATCTTATCCATGCTTCATCAAAAATATGCTTTAATCCTGTGCAGCATTACCAACCTTTGTCCATATGACTTAGATTGCTGAGACGCCACGAAACGAATAGAACTATCGAGCCATCAAAAATAATGACAATCTGTTTGATTCGGCTCTCGAACTTTGCAAGAAATCATGGCAGTTCTTGTTTGGCTTATATATTGTAGCTTGTGCCCGTTTTGACAGTGCAACTCATCCATTTTTTTCAACCGGGGAGTCGGGCTGATTTGGTTGACACTACCGGATCCAGATGACTTTAAATTAGGCATAATGAGACGGCACTTTCGAAGTGCCCTCAAACTTCTATTTGTGTGGCTTCATTAAGCATACTCTAACTGGCAATGATCATGTCTTTGTCCAGTAGCTTGGTCGCCCAGTCATTCTCCTGCCGAAATCAATCAGTTTTCTCGTCGCCTGCTCGCCTATTAAATTCCATAATAACAGTCGAATATATACCCTTGCCATAGCCATCAACCATATCCAACCTGGCAAGGGTAGACCATGCATCCGTTGAGCGCGCCTCAACTCCCGCATTGTCAGTAAAGTATTGGCAGGTTTACTACTGAGACCGCCTTGCCGCATTGCAACAATAATGATGTCAGGAATAAAGAAAGCATCGGACGTTTTTAACTCGCGTAACAGCAATTCGTAATCGCCGGTTATGTGGAATGACTCATCGAATTTGCCGTATTGTTCAAACAAGCCGCGTCGGTGCATTACACCCTGATGATTAATACACATAACCTGCTTGAAACGTTCCTTAATTTTCTGCCAGGGCTCCCCGACGGAATATAGATTTTCACCGTCCGTACTGATTAACATGATCTGCCCATAGGCAATATGAGTGCTAGCAGGAAGCTTTCCGAGTTGCGTGGAAATTCGTTCTAACACCTTCAAATCCCAAAAAAAATCATCTGCACCAAGAAAGCAAATCCACTCCCCTTGAGCCTGTGTCAATCCCTTATTCCAGGCATTGTAAATACCTAGATCTGGCTCAGAAATCCAATAACGAATCTGCTCCTGATTTGTCTTCAGCAAATCGACTGTTCCGTCATTCGAGCCACCATCAATAATTATGAGTTCTTTGTTTGGATAGGTTTGCATCGCAACACTGTCAATGCATTGCTGCAACGTTTTGACACCGTTAAATACAGCGACGATAATGGAAATTAAAGGTGCGGTCTCGTGACTCATAGTTTCGTTTTATATAAATGTGACCGTTTAATATATATGGGGGGAGTCTTGCAAATCACTACCTTTCTCACCATAAACAGCCACTGCCCTGAACGGATTCAGTGGTGATTAGTAGTTTTTCTTCGCTGGTAATACTGGTGAAAATTGTTCTTGTTCTGGTATCGTACCCAAGAATAAACACCACAAAATAGCGCGCTACCACGCTCACCCCTCGACAGACCCAGGGCGAATGGTTCAGCATTTTGGGTTGCCCTTGATTTTCCATTATTATGGGTTGACAACCTGTTTTTATGATCGTTAAGTTGATAGCCCAAAATTTCATCAACATCACCGATCTCCTTGCTGGATGAGGGAAGCTTGGTTAAAAAATGATGTGTCGCAGCAAATCGTCGAACATAAAAAAGGACTCATTCACACATCTATTTTTTCGGTCTACCAAATCCGTGTGCCCATTAACAATGGACTCGTTATAATCCAAATGGCCAGTTTATCGGTTTTATAGTCAAGGACAACATGCAGCATCAGTGACCATGAAGTTCTAATTCTTTTCTAAATAACCGAAAAATTTGCCGTTTAACGTATATCTCTGTTGATTGCACAATTTTCGAGTAACTACACCAGCCAGTTTCGGTGCAAACTCTTCGATGATTGAAGAGCAAATAATCCTGATATCCCAGTTGCAACGAAAATTGCCTCAAGCAAAATCTGATCAAATTGGATGCAAGTACATTTTCAACACGCTAATCTAATAAAAAATAGCAAAACAACCTTTTTGGTACGTTCATTGATACTAATCCGCAGCATAGTTACTTAGAAAATCTGTATATGCCCTTGTCAATCCAGCCGGCAATGATGTTGGAGTAGACCTGCCAAGTTTATTTAGGCGAGAGACATCCATCAACTTTCGGAAATAATTTCACCGGTATATCCCACAACCTGCTTTACCAGTGTAGCCAGCTCACCGATGTTAATATATTCACCAACTCCAATATTTACGAGCGGCGGCTCAAACTTTCCGCTCACGCTCTCATCGCTGCCCAGCAGCCCGTCGAATGAATTATTCTGGAGATTCATCAGATAAACACGGGCATCAGACATATCTTCGCTATAAAGAAATTCTCGTTTAAGCGTACCTGTTCCCCAGACCACTACTTCTTTTACATTGGCCCGCATGGCCTCATGGAACTTGCGGATCAGTGCCGGAATGACGTGACTATTATCCAAATGATAGTTATCTCCAGGACCATAAAGATTAGTCGGCATCACCGCTAGATACTTTGTCCCATACTGCCGATTATAACTCCAGCACATTTCAATACCAGCAATCTTGGCCAGCGAGTAAGGCCGATTGGAGCGACTTACCCCCATTAATTTATAAAGTGCGACAAATTGTATCAAATATTACACTAAAATATTCGAATGTAATTTTAGCAAGAGCTGCTTTTGGTGACATAACCCATAAAGATAGATTAGTTTACATGACACTCAAAAAAGTTTTTGAAATTCCATATTCAGGAAGAGGATTCTATTTTCCTGAGTTGCCTTTAATACCCTGCAGCATAGACAGACTCCTTTTACTTGCTGAAGAGTAAGATCTTATAGCGGCTCTCATTCTGATTCGATATGCGACTGGTATAGATTCTTTCATTCGAATACCCGCTCGGTCTTGTACTGTATCGATTGCAAATGCATTCAGCTATAATGGATAACTATAATTTATTCGATGAGGAACCTTAGCCAAATCGATGCATCCCGTTTTTCTTAAAACGCTGAATATACTGTGATGTGATGCCTCAAGTGACCACTCGTTTTCCGCATACAATCGCGACCAAACACGCATATCTTTCAGTCTTTTTCGATCATGATAAGCACTAAGAATTGCTCCTTCAAGAGATACCTCGGAAACTTGTTCGGCCCAATAACCTGTAATACCAGGCACCACGGCATCTCTAACACCCGTAACACCAAACCCGATGCTTGGAATGCCGCAGGCTGCGGCTTCCAAAAAGGACTGTCCCAGCGTTTCTTCGGTGCTTGGACCTACATGCAAGTCAGCCGCACTATAAGTTGCAACCAAAATAGCTGGATCAGTGACATAACCCATATAAATCGTCTTAACTCCCCTTATATCCAGTTTTACATCGGCATACCCTAGTACTATTAGCACTAAATCCGTAAGCTTAAGGCGGTTTATTGCCTTGACCAATAGATCGCCCCCCTTACGTTGATCAGCCAAAGAAGTTGCACTAAATACAATAACAAACTCATCCAGGGCAATGCCTATTGCTTCCCGGCTATTGTCTTTATCTAAAGGACGATAAATTTCCGTAGGAACGCCCAGACGAATCTGCTCCACAGGACGATTACTGCTTTGATGACCTGTACTCATGGCTTTCCTGGCAAGCTGAGCCGTCCACAGGGAGTTTGCGAGCAGTATAGGCACCTCTTCAAGCTCAAAACATAAAAACTTGTCTTTCCAGGCTTCAGCAATTTTGCTCGGCTTAAGCGCCGGATATTCATTGTAGGTATCGCAGCTTGCATCACAGCCTGATAAATATTTATCACATTTACCCGGATATGGGCAACGCCCGGTTAGCAACCAGAAATCGTGCAAAACCCAGTAGGTAGGGAATCTTTTAGTAATTTTCCTCACCAGCTCAAGAGATTGCGGATTAGCCCCATGAATATTGCCAAAAATCACTACATCTGGCTTGTATTTTTCTATATCGCTGACTATCTTCAGATGGTTAGCATAACCTTTCAGGATAAATAGCTTGACTTCGTGACCAGCCATGACAAAACCAGACGCTATTCTTGCATGCGCTATTCCAGCCCCAAACTCTCCTCCATGATCATTAATCATGGCAACTTTCAGATGCCTGGAAAAATTGACAACTGGACGCTGGCTACCCTCTAATTTGATACCCACATCGGCAGCAAATTGATCACGCACGACAATCAATTCAGCCTTGAATCTGGACGGATCGGCGGTTTTCTGGTCCGAATGTACACGAAATCTCGCTAGCGGCCTACCGATGACATGAATTTTTGCACCACAATGCGCGAAACGCAGCCATAACTCATAATCCATGCTGTAATAAAGGTCTTCCCTAACCTGTCCTCCGGCTTTGTTCCATAATGCTTTTGAAAAAAAGACCTCTGGCTGATAGAAAAACTGACCCGCATTCCAGCCGTTATCTAAATCAAGAATATCCGGCAAAGGTAAAGGGCCATCAGCACATGCCGTCATGTGGCGATTGATCAAAACATCATTCTTGTATACTTCACATATCCCTGACACCATGTCTGCAGAAGATGTCGAAAAAGCCAATGCCACAGCTGCCAATGCACCGGGAGCAAGACAGTCATCGCTATTTAGCCAGGTCACAATCTCACCCGAGGAAATCGCAAAGCCCTTGTTTATCGCATGACTTTGACCATGATCGGGCTCGCTTACAATATAAGCTAATTGACTTTTATACCGGTTAAGAACATCAACTGTAGAATCAGTCGAGCCCCCATCAATAATGATGTGTTCTATATCAGGATAACCTTGATCAAGTACGGAAAGAATAGTCTCTTCAATAAAACGTCCCTGATTAAAAGAAGGCGTAATAATGGATATTTTCGGCCAAGGCTTCCCATTTGGCAAAGTGCCGGGCAAATCAATCTGCTTGTCATCCCGACCAAATGTAATTGAAATTTGTTTTTTTGCCGCAATATATTGATACCATCGACGACGCAAGCCTTTTATCACTCGACTAGGGGTTAGTTTCATTATTCAGTTTTTAACATTGTGACATTCAAAACAGAATTTATCGTTTGATAAATCCAAGCTTATCCAATAAACGAAACAATAAGGATCTTCTTATTTTAAGCATCTTGAGATAAAGCGGAGACGTCCTGATTTCATTTAGCTCAAATTCCAATTTACGAATATCAGTACAACGCTCCGCAATTTCAGTCCTAAATTCACTTCTTTCCTGTTGCCTTTCCTGCTGGCACAAAAGATTTACTTGGCGTTGCCCTTCAGACTTGCTGAGTCGGCCAGTATGCACCTCCACACCAACAATTTTTCCGTCGAGCAGCCTATCCAAACCCGCCAAGACATCTGGTAAATAAACAAAATCAATACACGCTGCACTTTCACGGAAACAAACCCAACCGCAACCAAAGCAGCCCAATTCTTGTGTGGCGATAAATCCGGTTTTCGCTACCGGATTAAATCTTGGAAAAGTTCCACCGCCAAAGACAGCCAATACAGGAATATCCAGCGCTGCTGCAAAATGCATAGGCCCCGTGTCTGCACCAAAATATAATTGAGAATTAGCTATTAAGCTCAGTAACTCCTGAATCTGATGTTGCTGACCAATCCAGACTTGAGCAGGCACGCCATATTCGGCAAGTTCCGAAGCAATTTTTTCCAGATAGTCACGCTCAAGTTCAATACCGGTAAAAACGGTTATCAGCCCCTGTTTTTCAAACAATTGCCGAGCAATTGCCACGGCAATTTCATATGGCATTGCCTTAAGAGGAACATTCATTGTCCCAGAAGGACAGGATATGGCATAAGTTTTGGGCGCTAATTCACTATGTGCTGCGACAGTTTTAGCATCCGAAGACAACGCCAGCCTGGGTCGATTGTCATCTATCTTTAAACCTAACCATTCGGAAAGTAATCTGGCATATTTTTCTACCTCATGGGATAGCTCGTCAACAGCAATCCCGACCGAAAACAAGCCATCAGCCAAACTAAGCCGTTTCCAATCCAGCGATTCCTCAATTGCCCGGAATGACCGGCTGTGGTTTACTCCTGATGTAAAGCCAACACGGGTAATATCGGAAAAATGG
Source organism: Methylococcaceae bacterium NSM2-1 (assembly GCA_002256705.1). GTDB lineage: Bacteria > Pseudomonadota > Gammaproteobacteria > Methylococcales > Methylomonadaceae > Methylobacter_C. The sequence continues at coordinate 4,519 of NQJI01000046.1, read as the reverse complement.
CTCACCACGAGTTCGTCTATACCTGAACGATTGTAAAGCGGTAAAACAATAGCTTCTGGCCTCCATGCACGAATACGACTGACCAGGTCGATTAGCGTTACCGCCATATCCGCCTCATTGATACCAAAAGCATACGGCTCCAATGAAGTTGAAATAGGTATTAGCCTGGGATTAATATAAGGCACTATTTCCACATAACGAGAACGAACCACTACGGCTACTTCATGCCCGGCATCGATTAACGTTCGAAATAAGGGTTCACGCAGCACCAGGTCGCCGAAGGTATCAAGATTTAGTATGCAAATTCTCATTTCTTTTAGTACAAAAAGTTTTTAGCCGGTTTTTAATCAAAATCCAGTAAGTAGTTGTTGCGCACTCCGTTTAAAAGCTGCCATTGTATAGAACCCTGATTTATTAATTAAGCAGCAATACTCGATCACGCTGCTATTTTAAGCTTATTAAGTAACCAGGCTTTACCGGTACCCAAATAAAAATAAGTCCGACTATACAAAAATTTGCTAGCAGCTAGAATTTTGAACAAAAGACGGCGGATGGGCGTTGGTCTCATTGATGCGGGTACGGTTATCCGGTAAGTATGCCAGCCAATCTCTGTACGCCACCCAGCCAAAGGGGCTGTTGAGTAAATTGAGTCAGTCGATAACAAAGAAATATCCAGTGCCTGAAAGGTGCTTTTTTGCTCATCGATGATGTTATCTATTTCACTATAATAGCCGTCTCTATCTTCAGAAAGTTGACCTTGAAGCCGACGATGGAATCCTAACACCGCCCGCATTGTTACCAGTTCATTATATTCTGCAAAACGACGCCATAAATCCCAATCCCCAGCAAGACGCAGTTGCTTATTCAATCCACCAATTTTCTGCCACAAACTGCCACGCCAGAATGTCCCTTCCTGTTGAAGAAACGGCAGCGTTCTGCCATCATATCGACCTTGCCTTAAATAGATACGCGCGAAAGCACAAGGACTATCCCTGACATCGGCAATAGTGCCATCGCTTAGAATCAGGCACGGAAGTCCAGTGACCCATTCCGACTGTTCTGAGTCATTCAAAAAGGAAGAAACCGTTTGGATAGCACCTGTAGCAAATTTGTCATCAGAATTTATCCAGGCCATCAAGATGCTTTCGGGTGCAACTCCCCGCAATTTTTCGAATAATTTTTCAAAACCCTTATTAATTCCGTCGTACATCGACGCATCCCGCTCCGATGACCATGAGAAATGAATTTTAGCCCGCCCCAGGAAAGCAGGTTTTGCTAATGCCATCTGTTCCCAGTATTTTATAATTTCCGGGGTTGCATCAGTTGATTCACAATCCTGAACATGATAGAAAATGTCATAATTTCCTTCTTGAGTAAATATACTTAAGATAGTTTCATTAAGATAGGCTTCAGAGTTTCTGGTTGGAGTGACTATTAACACATGTGAAATATTCTTTTTCATATCATTTCAATTCTATAATGTTTTAATTTTTATTCTTAATCAAAAACCAGAAGCATCAGTTTTTTGAAATCTAAAACCAATTAACCAGATAGATACTCAAATTTACACGCCTGCTGCAATCATCCATCCAGAGACACTACACACAGCAAGATCGGCCAAAGAATTCATTGGCATTGAATCGGCTTTTTTAGCGAATAATGCCCTTATGAACACGAATAAATTCAAATCTCCTATTAATCGACTTTGCCAATTAGATTGGCCAATTTTTTTCCGAACACGATGCCCGGCTTTTCTATCCAGATCGATAAAACCCAGGCAAGTCCGTAAACAGGAACTGCGGTAAGAAGGAGCAGAATAATGACGCGCTGCCAAGGCAACCAACTTGCGGCACCTATCCCAATAAGCCAAACTGCGATCGGCCACATAAGCAGATTATGGAATAAGTATACACCGTAAGACGTAGCAGCCATAAAACGCACAAATCGGGAAGCAAAGAAGTTCTGGAAGTACTGAAAAAACTTACCACGCCGCACCTCTTCATCGCCATCAACGCAAACAAATACCACAACCAGCAGAGCTGCTGTGGTAAAAATCCAGTGTTGAGTATATAAAGAGATCGCCATCGCGAAAGCCAGATAAAAAAAAGAACGGCTTGGAAACGACTGGCGATATATATAGACCTCAGCCAGCAACATACCTACCAGGAAGCAAGAAATTTTAAACACTATCAGACTGGGCTGTGGAAATAAGCCAAACATCCTTGGAGTACTGGTTATATAAAGTCCTATAAAGTCGGTAGAATAAGCACTGATCACGACCAGCGGAAAACAAACCATCAGGTAGCCAAATTGGCGAACTGCAATCATCAATAATGGCAATAAAGCGTAATACTGCATTTCGAGAGAAAGACTCCAATCTGGCAAAATATTATTCGCTGCATACGATGGCAGCAAACCGTACAAAAATGTTCCGTGCACTAAAATATTAACTGGACTTAAGCCCAACCCACGATGACTTGGATCAAGTCCAATAAAACCCAACCAATCAGGAGGGAATGTAGCAAAAACAAAATTCCTGTAAGTTTCATATTGGCTATCGAAAACCAATGCGACCAGCAATGCCAGATAATACAATGGCGCTATACGAAAGAAGCGACGCGTGAAAAATCTAAGCCAAGACGAAGATTTCGACCATGGTTCCACCGTTTCCAACTGATGAAACTGATAACACATCAGATAGCCGGAAATCAGCATAAATACGTCAACGGCAATTGCCGGTTGACTAATGATCGGAATAATAACCCCAACTTTAGATAAAGCATGCCCTGAAAATACCCACAGAGCCATCAATCCTCGAATAAAGTCGAGAAACCCAATTTTCATGCAAATTCCGACTACAGCTGCTTAATAACGATTGGCAACTGCGCGATACCATAAAATGGCATTACGCCTGCGTCTTTAATAAATACATTGATAGGGCCAAGGCCTTCGTAACGATCATGATTAATACCCATATTTGCATGTTCCGGTGAAGGCTCAGAGCAACCCAAACTAAAAGTATATTCTCCAGGTTGTACCTGCATGACAAGACTGATCTCCAGCAGAATTTTGTCACCAGCAACCATATCAGCCAATACAACGCCAACCTGACGAGTGCCTGCGGCAAAAATAAGGTTATTCATGCGATCATAGAGATGAATGCCAGCAGCTGGTTTCTTAACTACATCGAATGCCTGGATAATCATGCGGATTTTAATCTCCTCCATCAAGAGAACATCATACCCATATTGACCTTGTCCATTACTTATGCTGGCAGCTACAATTCTCAATTTACCTTCGCCATGACTGGAGCGAGCAGAGCCAAGAATATCGTGATCAATGACTTCAGCAAACCCTTCCTCATTAAATACCGGTACCGCCACATCCTGCATACGAGAAATTAACTCATTTTTATTTGAAAGAGCGTAATACCGACTGACCGCTTCCTCGGGCACACCATCAAATTCTAAATGCCCATGATTCATAAGCAAGGCGCGCGTACAAATATTCCGTACCGCTACCATGTCATGAGAGACAAACAGCAGAGTTGTTCCCCTCGCCTGTAGTTCTCGAATGTGATTAAAGCATTTTTGCTGAAAAAAAACATCGCCTACACTCAGTGCTTCGTCAACAATGAGAATTTCCGGCTGGGAAAACACTTGTACTGAAAATGCAAGACGGACAAACATGCCACTTGAGTAGGTCTTGACAGGTCGATCAATGAATTCAGCAATTTCGGAAAAATCTACTATATCATTGAATCGATCATCGATTTCCTGTCGGCTCAAGCCCAAAATTTTCCCGTTTAAGTATACATTTTCTTTCCCACTGAACTCAGGATTAAAGCCGGAACCCAGCTCAAGCAATGCGGCAATACGCCCGTGCACTTCGGCAGTTCCTGAAGAAGGATAAAGCGTACCAGCAATAATTTGCAAAAGGGTGCTCTTGCCCCCGCCATTCCGGCCGATGATGCCCACAGCTTCACCACGCATAATCTCAAACGAAACATTGTGCAAAGCCGAGAATTCAGTAAAATAATTTCTACGCCAGCCCGCAACCATCTGCATCAAACGATCCCTGGGCCGCTCATAAACATGATAAACTTTACTTAAATTATTAGCGCGAATTGCAACATCACTCATTTACAGCTATTCCCATTCAAAAATAATGCCATTGGGCACCAAGCAATCGATCAAGGTTGTTTTATAACTAAATCCACAACGGCGAGGAACAGTTTTTCAAGACAGACATTTGAGCTATCCGATATTGCCTCAGATGTTTTGACTACTGATTTTGCCAATCTGGTTCGTTGTGACGCCTTCGTATCCAAACGCAACAGTATTGCACTATTACTCACGTTAGGCTCATATTACATCAGCAAAACCATGGCGAGTACGCTGGAAGCAGACAAGTCCCAACCATGCCATCAACAGACTTACGGACGTATAAATTGTCAACTCCATCATATCTGGAATGATGCCTTCAAGCATAACGTGCCGCGCCTGTTCAATAACAAATG
>NQJI01000045.1 GCA_002256705.1 Methylococcaceae bacterium NSM2-1 | reverse complement strand
GTCGTGAAGTTTCTATGAATATCAAGCGTTTGATGGATCTAGGTTGCTATCGCGGAATAAGGCATCGCCGAGGTTTGCCATTAAGAGGACAGAGAACGAGAACCAATGCTCGTACTCGTAAAGGTCCGCGTAAACCCATTAGAAAATAAGATATCCCTTAAGAGGTCGAAGTAATGGCTAGTCCAAACCGTTCAAGAAAACGTATCAAAAAAGAAGTCGCCGATGGCATTGTGCACGTACACGCTTCTTTTAATAACACAATCATAACTATAACAGATAGAAAGGGCAATGCTTTGTCTTGGGCAACATCTGGTGGTTCAGGTTTCCGTGGGTCAAGAAAAAGTACGCCGTTTGCTGCACAGGTCGCTGCTGAAAAAGCTGGCATTGTCGCGCAGGAATTTGGTATGAAAAATCTTGATGTTATGATTAAAGGCCCGGGACCTGGTCGTGAATCCGCAGTGCGTTCATTGAATAATCTCGGATTTAAAATTAATAATATTGTTGATGTGACGCCCATTCCTCATAATGGCTGCCGTCCGCCTAAGAAACGCCGCGTATAAAGAATCTGGAGTAGTATCATGGCAAGATATCTTGGACCTACCTGTAAATTAAGTCGAAGAGAAGGGACTGATCTGTTTTTAAAAAGCAGAGGCAAGTCTTTAGAAAATAAATGTAAGTTAGATCAAAGGCCCGGCCAACACGGCACGAAGCGTACGAGAAGTTCTGATTATGCACTCCAGTTGAGAGCAAAACAGCGTTTACGCAGAATTTATGGCATTCTAGAAAAGCAATTTAGAAATTACTATAAATCAGCCGATATGAAAAAAGGCGCCACAGGTGAAAATCTGTTGAATCTTCTTGAGTCAAGATTGGATAATGTAGTTTATCGCATGGGCTTTGCCTGTACTCGGGCAGAAGCGCGTCAATTAGTTTGTCATAAATCCATTCAGGTTAATGGTTCATTGATTAATGTACCCTCCTATCAGGTTGCTCCTGGTGATGTTTTGACAGTTAGAGAAAAAGCGAAAAAACAACAAAGAATCGTTGATGCGTTAACTGTAACTGAGCAATATGGATTTCCTGCATGGGTTGAAGTCAATTCAAAGGCAATGTCTGGAACATTCAGTTCCTTACCTGATCGTGTTGATTTGGGTAGTGACATTAATGAGCAGCTGGTTGTCGAGCTTTACTCTAAATAATTGCAGTTCCGAGGGATATAAATGCAGAATTCTATTTCTGGCTTATTAAAGCCTCGATTAGTTGAGGTTGTAAGCAAAACACCTAATCATTCCAGGATTGTTATTGAGCCACTTGAGCGTGGTTTTGGTCATTCTCTTGGCAATGCGTTGAGGCGTGTGCTGTTATCTACAATTCCAGGCTGTGCAGTTACAGATGTGGAAATTGAAGGTGTTCTCCATGAGTACACAACAATTGAGGGTGTTCAGGAAGATGTAATTGATATTTTGCTGAACCTGAAAAAATTAGCAGTCGTGCTACACTCAAAAGATGAGGTTGAGCTTACACTCACAAAGAATGGTGCAGGTGTTGTGACTGCAGCAGATATTAGTCTGCCTCATGATGTTGAAATTATTAATCCGGATTTAGTTATCGCCAATTTGACACAAGCTGGCGTATTGAATATGAAAATCAGGGTGCGTCGCGGAAGGGGTTACGAGCCTGTCAGTGTTCGTAAATTAAACTCTGAACACAGTCTGGTGGTTGGTGCGCTACAATTAGACGCCTCATATAGCCCGATTGTTAAAGTAGCTTATCAGGTTGAGAGCACACGTGTTGAGCAGCGCACTAATTTAGACAAACTGGTTATTGAGCTGGAAACAAACGGAACTGTTGACCCAGAAGAAACGATAAAAATGGCTGCAACTATACTTCACGACCAGTTATCTGTTTTTGTTGATTTTGAAAAAGTTAATGATCAGGTAGCGGAAGAAGAAGTTGAAGTAATAGAGGTATTCGATCCCGTTCTGCTCCGTCCTGTCGATGATCTTGAGTTGACGGTGCGTTCTGCTAATTGTTTAAAAGCCGAGAATATCTTTTATATTGGGGATTTAATTCAGCGTACTGAAGTTGAATTATTAAAAACTCCCAATCTTGGAAAAAAATCATTAACAGAAATAAAAGACATACTTGCATTAAAAGGTTTATCACTGGGTATGCGATTGGAAAATTGGCCACCTGATAACCTGGCAGATCAATCACACGCAATATCAACACATTAACATTAGGTCTTCTTATAATGAGACATCGTAAATCAGGTAGAAAATTCAATATGAATAGCAGCCATCGTAAGGCGCTATTTAGTAACATGGCTAATTCATTATTTAAACACGAGCTAATTAAAACAACTTTACCAAAAGCTAAAGAATTAAGAAGTTTTGCTGAGCCTTTGATAACCTTATCCAAAGAAGATAATGTAGCAAAAAGACGGCTTGCTTTTTCCAGATTACGCGATCGTGAAGTAGTAACAAAGCTCTTCAATGAGCTAGGACCCCGTTATAAAAATAGAGCGGGTGGCTATTTGCGTATTATGAAATGCGGATTTAGGCCTGGTGATGATGCACCAATGGCTTATGTCGAATTGGTTGACAGACCAGAATAAAATACAGATGTTGTTTACATAAAAAAAGCCGGATTATCCGGCTTTTTTTATGACTTCAAAAAACATACTTTCCGCATGTATTATAGATATAATATGTTTTTTATTTCTCCAGTAGCTTCATTTTATCTGGTTTTCCATTCCATTCATCAGCATCCGGTAACGGAGATTTTACCTCAGTTATAGTTGGCCACTGCTTGGCTAACTCAGCATTTAATTTGATAAATATTTCTTGTTCTTCAGGCAATTCATCTTCAGCAAAAATGGCATTGGCCGGACATTCAGGCTCACACAATGTGCAATCAATACACTCATCTGGGTCAATAACTAAAAAGTTAGGTCCTTCATGAAAGCAATCGACAGGACATACATCGACACAGTCAGTAAATTTACATTTAATACAGTTTTCAGTGACTACAAAAGTCATAATTATTACCAGGAAAGGTTTAAGGGAAATATATACGAATTCAGGGTGCTATATTAGCAGAAAGGAATAACTGATAGAACACTAAGTCATCATTAATTACCTATTATGAAGAAATAAGTAAACCAGAAAAGCTTTAAGTTTATTTTACGCTTTCTGAATTAAATAAAGAGGCAAATAGACCCTTAGAGGTACTAATTTTTCGTTCTTTGGTGTTTTTTAGAGCATGCTTTGCATCTTCTTTAAGTTTGTTGTCGGCAAATAGTTGTTCTGCACGGGCAGGAGCAGCTATTGCACGTTTAAAATATTTTTCAGCTTCATTGAATCTATTGTTGGATAATAGATAGTAACCATAGAAATAATTGCTATCAATACCATCAGGATTGATGTTTAAAGCCGTTTGTAACATTTTTTCGGCAGTTGTTTCATCGCCAAATCCGATTGGCCACTTGGGTGTCATGAAATAGAGTGTGCCCAAAGTAACATAGGCTGAACCACTTAGTGCATGCGGATTAATCTCGATAGCCTTGAGCAATAAATCACGAGCATCATGAATGGCTTCAAGTGCGGAAACGGCATTTTGGTGGTCGGCATTAGTTGCCTTGACAATGGCCTCCCAAATGATAGGTTCCGCGTGTTTTGGATATTGCCTGGAAAGATTAATAATCCTTTCCAGCAATCGGCAATATCCAGTACCCCGCTTATGCTCGGGCGTGTTGTAATAAATGGACGCCCACTCAGATTCAATGCTTTGGAGGGAGTCATTTAGGTTCCCGGCAAAACATTGAGATGATAGTAGTAATAACGCAACAAAAGTTGTTTTTTTCATACGGCAAATATAGATCAAATTGCCGTTCATTTCAATAGATCTATGAAATATTCAGTTTTCGCGCCACTCCGAGTAAGGATGGATAGCAAGGTTGTTATTGTAATAACGCAAATCGTCGGTAACTTCTTCGCCTAGCCAGTGCGGTTTCGAAAAGGTTTTACCTATCTCGGATAATTCAATTTCAGCAATAATTAATCCTCGATTGTCACCATCAAACTCATCTATCTCCCATGTATTACCATCGTGAGTAACAAAATGGCGGGTTTTTTCTATTATTGGTTTTTTGCACAGAATATTGATGATTTCGTTTGCGTCCGGAAGTGGAATTTCATATTCATATTCATGCCTGTGAGTGCCAATAGTTGCGCTTTTTATATTTAGCCATGCGTGATCATCGCTGATTCTGACTCTGATGGAACTGGTCGCTTGAGAGCTTAAATAACCTTGCCGGTATTTGACTGAGCGGGTTATATGATCGCGCCAATCATTATTAGCAAGTAAAAATTTATGTTCAATTTCTATAGCCATCAGCTTTCCTTGCAGTTGTTGCTGCCATCGCAGTAAGGCGGCGTTTGTGTTCCCGAGCAACCACATAAATACAATGTCCTGGTTTCTTCTGCGATAAATTTAACGGATTTTTTATCTGAAAGTTCTCTATGTGAATGATCGCACAAAGGCATCGTTTTGCTGAAGCCGCAACTGCACCAGGAATATTTTGTTCCTGCTTCAACTTCTACAGGCAGTGGAGAGTTAGTTTTAGTTACCATGATATGTAGGATATAAGTTTACGTAAAAAAGGGATTATAAAGTAACTTTTATGTTGCCATGATAATGCAGACAATAGACATGGCAGTGTTGATATTTTAAACTGTTGGTGATTTCGGCTTAATCGAATGACAAAAAGTCCCGCTTTATTTAATTGGCTAGCAATGCTAAAGTAATAGTTTATTGAATTACTGGGTTTTTTACTTATGATTGCCAGTGGTTTCATCAACTCTTTTTAACCTTTTATAGGATACTCAAATGGCTTTCGAACTTCCTGCTTTACCTTATGCTAAACACAGATTGGTGCCCCATATTTCAGAAGAAACTTTAGAATATCATTATGGTAAGCATCACCAAACTTATGTGACAAATCTGAATAATCTCATTCCAGGCACTGAATTTGAGGGCTTGACTCTGGAAGAAATTATCGTTAAGTCATCATCAGGCCCTATTTTCAATAATGCGGCGCAAGTCTGGAATCACACCTTTTATTGGAAAAGCCTGACTCCAAATGGCGGCGGTGAACCGACTGGCGCATTGGCAGATGCAATCAATACCACTTTTGGCTCTTTTGCAAAATTTAAGGAAGAATTTACCAAATGTGCTGTAACAACTTTTGGCTCAGGCTGGGCCTGGCTGGTAAAAAATGCTGATGGCAGTTTGGCGTTGGTAAGCACCAGTAATGCCGGTTGTCCATTAACTACAGGACAAATACCCTTGTTGACCTGTGATGTCTGGGAACATGCGTACTACATTGATTACCGTAATGCCCGTCCAGCCTATCTGGAAGCGTTTTGGGCTTTGGTGAACTGGGATTTTGCCGAGGCTAATTTTTCGGCTTAATTCAATTGGATGAACCTTCTGTATCTTCTGATGCAGAAGGTTTTTTTTTTGGCGATTACACGCTATGGAAAATGAGGTGTTGTGATGTATAAAAAACTGCTGCATTTGTGGGTGTTGTTACCGACAATGGTTTGCTCCGAAGTCTCGATACCTGATGCGATTAAAGTACCGGCCGGCCATAGCCCTATTTTGTCTGTTCATGCGAAAGGCGATCAGATTTATCAATGTTCACTCAATAGCGGTGTCTATTCATGGCAACTGCAGGCACCTGACGCCAAATTGTTCGATGCGCAGGGCCGTATTGTCGGGAATCACTATTCCGGTCCTGTATGGGAATATAAAGAGGGTAGTCGCGTAGTCGGACAAGTAATCAGTAAAATTGATATTGACCCGGATTCATCAATTTCCTGGTTGCTGGTCAAGGTAATCGCACATAAGGGCAAAGGTTTATTTTCGGAAGTGAGTTTTATTAACCGGATTAATACTCACGGCGGTCTGAAGCCTCTGTCGGGATGTGACTCTAATCATCTGGGTGCTGAGAAACGGGTTCCCTATACAGCGGATTATATTTTTTATGAAGCTCTGCTAGCTTCAATTCCCTGAGTTTCATTAGTGCATAAACCGAATCTAAAAGGGGGCTTGCTATCCCTAACCGTTTAGCGGTGCGTACGGCATTACCTAATATGGCTTCTGTTTCCATCGGGTGACCGTTTTCATAATCCAGTAGCATACTGGTTTTGTAAGGCGGCATGCTATAAGTGTTTTCTATATTAACATCAACTATAGTGTCAGGCAGCCGGTGTCCCACGGCTTCGGCAATATTATAAATTTCCTGCATAATGCTGCGTACAAAGGCTTCCTGGGATTGCAGGATGTCCAAAGTCGGCAATCCTCCCGATAAAACCGATAAGGGATTAAAGGGTGCGTTCCACACGCATTTCTTCCACCGTTCGGTCGCAATATTCTCCGATGCAATGCAGTCAATGCCGGATTGTCTGAATAATTCACAAAGCCGCCTGGTTTTATGACTGACAGCGTCAGGTAAATTGCCCAAAGCCAGCCGGCCATAAGCCAGATGCAGTATTTCACCCGGTTTTACACGATTGCAGCAAATAAATGCGAGGCCGCTGATGATTTCATTATCGGGGAAAGCCGACAGCATTTCCTGCTCGATTTCCACGCCATTCTGGATGAATACAACTGCTGTATCGGCAGAAACAGCAGGGCGTACCAACGCAACCCGATCCACTGAAGGAATGACCTTGGTGCAGAGTAAAACGTAATCCGCAGTACCTTTATAGTCGGCAGCATTGCTCAGAACTTGTGACGGCGTAAATGTCCAGGTTCCCAGCATATGACTATCGATGATAAAGCCATGTTGTTTGACAGGTTCATAATCAGAGCGACAGACGACAGCTACATCTGCGCCTGCTTTTGCGAGCAATGAACCATAAAACCCGCCAATCGCTCCAGTTCCAATAATAAGCACTTTAGTGGTCACGGCTTTCTTCGTTCAGAATTTGCTTTAGGAATGGAATGGTTAATTTGCGTTTGGCCGCCAACGATGCCCGATCCAGTTTTGTCAGTAGAGCCCATAAGGAAGACAAATCCCGGTCATAATGTGTCAGTAGAAAGCGTCCCGCTTGAGGCGATATTTCGAAGCCCATTTGTCCGGCTTTGAAAATTAAGGCAGTGATTCTGTCGGTATCACATAAAGGCTGTATTTTTAAAGTCAGCCCCCAATTAAGTCGCGTTTTAAGATCGGGTAATTGAATAGCAATTTCATTGGGTGGACAGGCTGCCGATAAAATAAGTGTGTGACCCTGATCGCGATGAAGATTGAAAAAATTAAAAAAACCCAGTTCCCATGCCTGGTTGCCTGCTATGTGCTCAATATTGTCGAAACAAACGACATCAAACTTGTCCAGTCCTGTTAACAGCTCGGGATCGGGCAACTCCAAAGATGACAAAGCAAAATAGAATGAGCTGAGTTGTAAACTTTGCGCCTGCTGACAACAGGCTTGTAGTAAATGACTTTTTCCAAGTCCGGACTGGCCCCAGAGAAAAACCTGTCGTTCACCGTTACCCGCGATACTTGTTTGCAGGTGATTAATGATTTCCAGGTTAGTACCTGGGAAAAAATCATCAAAAGTCTGGTTCGCTCTGAACTCAAAGTGTACTGGTACTTGCCTGGTTATGGTCATCCCTATTTTCCTGCAAAGCGTACATAGAGTGTGGCGCCGAAAAACAGCATCAAACTGAGGGTGATTTCCAATGATGGGTAAAAGCGCCCGTTGGTGTTAGCGTATGCTTCTACCGAACCGTGCAGAAAATAAATCAGGCTGATATAAGCCATCCAGGCACAGCTTTTAGGGTTGCGGTGCAAGAATCCGCGCAAGGGCAATAACAACGGTGTAACGGTGATTAATAACATTAACGCAACAGGAAACTTCGAGGAGGTTACCAGGACTGTATTCCATAGCATTAATAATGCAAACAGCCCGAAATAACCCGTCAATGCGACAATGTAAAAATAAATCGGTTTTATATTCATGAAGTTGGTTTAGGCTTGTTTTAAAAGGAGTGCGGTTTTAGCCAAACGCGTTCCGAGTGTCCGGCACAGGTTTTTTTCATGATCAGTTAATCCTGTCTGATCCAATGACAAGTGGCTTGGACCGTAGGGTGTGCCGCCTGATGTTGTTTCACGCAAAGCAGTTTCAGTATAAGGCAGACCCAATATCAGCATGCCGTGGTGCAACAGTGGCAACATCATGGATAATAAAGTGCTTTCCTGTCCGCCATGCATGCTACCGGTTGAAGTAAATACGCCGGCAGGTTTACCGACTAGTGCGCCGGAAAACCAGATTTCAGTCGTGCTATCAATAAAATATTTTAGCGATGACGCCATATTGCCAAAATGGGTGGGACTGCCTAACGCCAGTCCATCACATTGCTTCAATCCGGTACAGTTCTCACGATAGCCTCAACCCCGTTGACAGCTTCCACGCCGCGAGCGATATGATTTGCCATTTCTGCGGTTGTGCCATTGCGGGAGAAATAAAGAACCAGAATTTTTGTCATAAAGTAAAAGTTGGAGATTATAAAATAGTGAGTACAGCTTCCGGTGGACGGCCTATTGCCGCTTTGTCATTGGCAATAACAATTGGGCGTTCAATGAGTATCGGATGGTTAACCATGCCTTTAATGAGTGCCTGCCGATCCAGCGTTTCATCATCCAAACCGTTAGCTTTATATTCGGCTTCTTGCTTTCGCATTAATTCACGAGGTTCCATTCCCAGTTTTTGCAGAATGTCATTCAGTTCCTCAGCACTGGGAGGCGTTTTAAGATATTCAATGATCTCCGGTTCAATGCCTTGCTCCTGGAGTAATTGCAAAGTTTGACGTGATTTGCCGCAACGCGGATTGTGATAAATTTTTACACTCATGATTCACGCACCCACAGGGCACAAGTCCCCAATAAAATAAAAAAGCTATAATAGCATTTTTATCAAAATTCACGCTTGAAAACCACTCTGTTTGTAATCAGTGGGCTTTAGCCGTCAAAGAATCCAAGTATTCACCAATTAAAGGTAAAAATAATGGCAACAACAATGATTAATGAACGGGTAATGGAGCGAATTAAGCAATACTGGATATTAGCGCGATTCGACCGGCCTATCGGTATTTTGATTTTATTGTGGCCGGCTTTGTGGGCGCTCTGGGTGGCCAGTGATGGCAGACCTGATTTACCTGTGTTAATCGTTATTTGCCTGGGCGTAGTATTGATGCGCGCCGCCGGTTGTGTGATTAATGATTATGCGGACAGGGATTTTGATCCCCATGTGGAGCGCACCAGGCAACGCCCTATTGCCGCAGGCAAGGTTAAGCCCGGAGAAGCCCTTATCGTTTTTGTCGTGTTATGTCTGTGTTCTTTCGGTCTGGTATTAATGCTTAATATTTATACCATTATGCTGTCCTTCATCGCTGCATTTCTGGCCGCCAGCTATCCTTTTATGAAACGCTACACCCATTTGCCGCAAGCTTATCTGGGCATTGCTTTCGGTTTTGCTGTGCCAATGTCCTTCTCCGCACAGCTTAACAGTATTCCAGCGGTGGCGTGGGTGATGTATTTAGCCGTTGTATTATGGGCTTTGGTATATGACACCATGTATGCCATGGTCGATAAAGAGGATGATTTAAAAATAGGCGTTAAATCAACAGCCATTCTTTTCGGCGATTACGATCGCCACATCATGGCAATTTTACAGATTATTATTATTGGTCTGTTGT
>NQJI01000044.1 GCA_002256705.1 Methylococcaceae bacterium NSM2-1 | reverse complement strand
AGATGTTATGTTGATACTGTTGCAATGGCAAATACTGTGATAATAAATTATATTTAACACATTGTTTTATAACTAATTAATAGGAAATAATTATGATAAGTGTGCTTCTTGTTGATGATCATGAACTTGTCCGTACCGGTATCGAAGCATTACTGAATGCAGCCGAAGATATTAGCGTTGCGGGAGTGGCCAAATCAGGTGAAGAAGCTATTGATGCAATGACCACTTTGTCGGCAGATGTAGTGTTAATGGATGTCAATATGCCCGGCATCGGTGGCATAGAAGCCTGTCGTAGAATTCTGCAAGATAATGCCGAAGTAAGAATTATTGCCTTATCTGTAAATAACGACGGCCCCATCCCTCCGCAATTATTCAAACTTGGTGTATTGGGCTTTATTTCCAAAGACTCGCCAGTTGACGAGATGATTAATGCCATCCGTAAGGTAATGGCAGGTGAACGCTACCTAAGTGTGGATGTTGCCAATAATCTGGCTACTCAGGGTCTGCCTTGCTATCATGAGTCACCGTTTTCAAAACTTTCCCGTAGAGAATCTGAAGTAGTGACCTTAATTCTTCAGGGCAAATCTATTAAGGAAATGTCCGAAATGCTGATATTGAGTGATAAGACCGTCAATACTTATCGCTATCGTCTATACGATAAACTTAATATAAAAAATGACGTTGAATTAACGCGCCTGGCTTTTAAATTCGGTCATATTGATACTGCTTCAATTTAGCAAAGATTGTTAATTGTCGCCTCAAAACTGTTAAAATCTCCCGACTTTTAACATAGCCAACGAGTACGATGACTACAAGACCAACTAAAGACCTGGAAACTTTCGATAATCCACAACCAGGCCGTGATTATACGATACGCATTGATATTCCCGAATTCACCTGCCTTTGCCCAAAGACCGGACAACCGGATTTCGCCACCATCCAAATCGAATATGTGCCCGCCGCACTTTGTGTGGAATTAAAAGCCCTTAAACTGCATATGTGGGCCTTCCGTGATCAAGGCGCATTCCATGAGGCGGTTACCAATGAAATTCTCAACGATATTGTTAGGGCAATAGCACCTAATTTCATGCGTATTCGTGCTGAATTTAATGTACGCGGCGGTATCTATACAACTGTTGTTGTCGAACATAGAAATAACGACTGGCAGGCACCGGAATTAGTTAATTTGCCTTAATCAACTATACCCTTCATTTTCTACCACAAAGATGCCCAGGCCGGGTTACGACTGTATGGATGCAGGAGGTAGAGCAATGCAGGAGCAATTGCCGAGCGATAGCGTAACCCGACATTTAGCTACGGTTGTTAGTTTGCGCTATCGCTCCTGCATTGCTCTATCTCCAGGGTGAGCGCTTATAAATTTTAAGACTTTAAAATCAATTAGACCGACTCATAAAAATGCCAAGATAAATTCGTTTTTAATTGTAACTAATTGATTGTCAAATAACTTTAAAAGCCAGATGCGTTTGCCCTGGCTCTATCTCCTGCATCCATGCACTCGTAACCCGATTTACAAATGACAGATTATTCATGACTATTCAAGAAGCTTTAACCACTTTACCTCAATACATTTTACCTCATCATGCCTTGTCCAGAATGATGAGCAAACTGACACACTGCGAAAACAAGGCCTGGAAGAACCTGTTTATCAAGCAGGTCATCAGACATTACGGGGTCAACATGGATGAGGCGCTCGAGCAGGACATCAATGCTTTTAAAAGCTTTAATGACTTTTTTACCCGTGAACTTAAGCCCGGTGTCAGACCTTTAGCCACTGAACGCAATGCCATCGCCTGTCCTGCTGATGGTACAGTCAGTCAAACGGGTAACATTACCGATGGTGAAATATTTCAGGCAAAAGGTAAAAGCTATACGGCGACCGACTTGTTAGGTGGCAGCTTAGAGCGTGCCGAACCTTTTAATAATGGAGTGTTTACCACTATTTATCTTTCACCCAAAGATTATCACCGCCTGCACATGCCTCTGACTGGTACGTTAAGAGAAATGGTGCATATACCCGGGCGATTATTCAGCGTGAATACGGCAACCACTAATTCCGTTCCCGGATTATTTGCCAGAAATGAACGCGTTGTCGCCATATTTGATACCGAAATAGGCCCGATGGCATTAGTACTGGTCGGAGCCATATTTGTGTCCAGCATTGAAACCGTCTGGCACGGTGTCGTTACGCCGCCGAGCATTACCTCCGTGCAAAGCTGGCAGTATCAGGTCAATGCACCCACGCTAAACATCGGCGAAGAAATGGGTCGCTTTAACATGGGGTCGACTATTATTGTTTTATTTGGCAAAGACAAGGCGCAGTGGGATAACGAATTTGCAGCTGACAAGGTGGTCAAGTTGGGGGAAAGGATTGGTATTACACTCAGCCCTGACGCATGACCCGACATTCATCACCTTATAATACATTGATATTTAATAATTTATAAACTATTTATATTTGTGAATCATCAATTTTCATAAGCCGGAATTTTTTCAACTTTTTGAAAAACAAGGGTTTCTAGAAATAAATTCTAAGTCATTGATTCTTGGTAGGCGCTTAATATGAGATGTAACAATATGATTAATCTACATATTTTAATTATCAATTTTCACTAACGGGGGGTGCGAAATGTAGGCATGAAACAAAAAACACCTAAAAAGCAAGCACATGATTCGTATCTATTATTTTTTCATTGCACTTTAGTGAGCGTTTTCATCAGGAAACCATGAGCAAACCTAGCAAACGCCCTAACAGGGAAGAGCGTGAAGTGCATAAAAAAATTCTTAGCCGCGCAAGCAGCCTTGCGGGAACAACAGAAAAAAGACGGCACCTATCCGGTGTAAACCGTCGTTTCCAATACGACCAGTGCCTTCTGAAATGGTTCGGGCGACTTATCCCCTCTTGAGCCTTACCTTTTCGTTCTTTAATTCTATAGGAAATACTATGTGTTTATATTCAGGTAATTTAAAACAGTTACTGCTCTATCCGGCTCTCTTCGGGCTATCGATTGCTATTAATGGCTGTTCGTTTTCAGACAGTTCAAAAAGCAGTTCAGAGAGTTCAAAAAGTATTTCAGACTCGACAAGTTCCATTATTAGTAGCCCTTCTTCAATTTCAGGAAAAAGCAAAAAATACCAAAATGAAGTGGCGGATTATACGATGGCTTATGTTAAATCTTCCCATCCCGGTGCGGATTACAATTCATTTCTCAAGGGCTTGAGTGATATTGCTGCAAAAGAAGGTATTACCAATTGGGATCAAGATTCATTAACCTATTTGGGCATCGGAATAGGTTTGAAGAAAGCTGGTGTGGAAGGCGTCCCCTATGAAACTTACAAAAAGAATTTTGCCAGGGGAGATTCCAAAAAAATGGAAGAAATTCAGGACGGTTACGAGTCAGCAGAATAACATTCTGTCCTATTAATTTATCAGTCCGTTTTAAAAGGCTTCAATGGTTTTGCGTGTTAAGCGTCTTAGCTTGAAGTATTTTTTCACCCATGCTGCTTTTATAGCGTTGTTTCTATGTTCAGCATCTGCTTCGGCAGTATCGTTTGAATACCTTTATATCGAAGCGAGTGAAGGTAATTCCAGCGGTGGACATAGCGCCATACAATTGGGAGATGAAGTTTATCATTATCAACATCATGATTCCGGCTTAATTCGCCTGCTCAGACAAGATAAACAGGAATTTCATTTTCTGTATCGCTTTTCACAGAATCGCCGCATTCATTTGAGCCATGTTGAGGTGTCCGAAGAGACCTTTAACAGGCTCAGAGAGCATTTTAAGCTGCAGTTTCTGGCGCAGGATCAACAGTTCAAGCAACTCAATGACTTGCATAAGGATCGTGTTCTATTGCGTCGATTGTTATATAAAAAAGGCTCTGATGATGCTTTTTGGGATGCTGATTTCCCTTCTGTATTACGACTAAATGGTGCCGGACTTTTTTATACCGGGCAGGAATTGGACGGTCAAAAAAAGGACCGGCGCATAAGAAATGTTGATGGCGTGCAATCTCAATCATCACAGATTATTGACATGCTGCGGAAGAAAATCGAGCAAAATCATGGTCAAGATTATCTGTTGCATCGTCGAGTACAAATCACAACCGATATTAAGACATTAACGCCCAGCCATTGGCTTGCAGCACCATCGATTTTGTCGCAGGATAATTTTCCTCCTGCGGTTAATTCATTTGCGGATAGCTATGAAGATTATTTAACGGGACTGGTTGCCATAAAAGTACTAGTGGAGAGGCAGCCGTTAAGTCATGACGCTTATTTTATAACGCATGAGTCAGTGACACCGGAAGAAATGGAAGTATTGGAGAGATTACGAGATCAAATGACCTCAAGCCTGTTAAAGTCAGTCACAGCCAAGCGACCTGATTGGGGATATGCTGTTTTAGTCAATATGGCCCGGTTTGTTGCGGTTGACCTTTCATTACAGTTGGGTCACTGGGTTTTTATTGACGATTTTGACACGGACAGTGAATGGATCAGCACTGATCAATTTGCGCGATTTACAGAACAAATGCAAACCCAGATTAACGATGCGCAGACCAATCTGATACAGGCCCGTAAAGCATTGTTAAGCAATGGCGGTCTTACTGAAGCCAGTTACAGCAAGCTTGAAATGTCAGCTAACCGGTATTTTGAATTGGTCAAAGGCAGGGGGCATAAGGCTGTCCGGTACACTGGTGAAAATGCGCTCCCAACCAAAAGCATTAGTCTGCCGGATTGGCTTGTTCCCGAGTTGACGCAACAACAATTAACAATGGCGTTAACCAAGCTGGATAACTATGAAAGCAAACTACTCCAGGAATTAGTGGAACATTATCAGTATAATTTGATTACCCGTAATTGCGTTACCGAATTGTTTAGAGCGATTGATCTGGCTTTGTTACAGCAAAACAAAGTGGACGTCGACTCATCGAAACAAGTCGAACTGCTAATGCAAGAATCTACGAAACGTCTGGGCGGCAACATTTCTGCAGCTTATAATTTTATTCCTTTTGTGTCGTTCCAGTCGGTACAAGAGCGCTATAAGGTAACGACAAGTGCGGTATTAAGTTCCTACCGCGACCAGCAATTAGAAAAACTTTATTCCCGGAATAACGGGTTGATGACTGTGTTACGCGAATCCAACACCTTCACCAGCACTTTGTACGCCTATAATCCAGACGATGCTTTTTTTGTTTTTTTTACCGATGATCGCCTGGTACTAAGGCCCATTTTTGGGCTAGTCAATACCGCCGCCGGAATTGGCCAAAGCATATTTGGCTTTTTAAGCTGGCCTTTTGATGCTGGAAAAAATCTCAAATCAGGGGCGACAGGGGTTTTAATGAGTCTGCCCGAATTGTTGTTCTTCAATATGCGCAAAGGCAGTTACAAGTATTTGTCATTCAATCAATTTATGAATGATGAAAAATCCGAATATTGAAGCTCCCGTGCAATCCGGGAGTTTGAATTGTTGAACCCATAAGCATAGAACCCCAGTTTTTAGCAGTTGATTAGCTCTTTACAAAACCAAAATTGTCTTTATGCTACATACGAAAATTCGAATTCAATTTATCCTATCGGTAACAAACCCAATATTTCAAGCAGATTTTATAACATGAAAAACATTCGGCTGGATCCTTCACAACTCTATAAGCCTTGCAACATTGAACAATTAAAATTTGCCTCTACCGAAGAACTTGAAGATATAGATATTACCGTTGGCCAGGAACGTGCCATGGAAGCAATAAGATTTGGCATACGCATTCATACAAACGGTTACAACATTTTCGCAATGGCGCCTGCCGGCACAGGAAAATTGACTGCAGTAAAGCAATTAGTTGAACACGAAGCCAGCCGACAAGCCATTCCTTCAGATTGGTGTTACGTAAACAATTTCAGGCAACCAGCTAAACCCACCGCTATTAAATTAATGCCGGGGCAGGGTAAATATTTTAAGGAAGACATGGAAGAATTGATTGACGAACTGAGTGTCGCCATCCCTGCCGCTTTTGATGGTGACGAATACCGTTCCAGAGCGGGTGAGATTGAAAGTCAATCTCGTCAACGGGAAGTCAATGAATTGAGTCAGTTACGCGATAAGGCCGCGAATGCTCATGTTATTCTTGTAGAAACTCCAACCGGTTACGCTTTTTCTCCAGCGGATGAAAACAATGAAATTATCAGTCCCGAGCAGTTTAATAAGTTTGATAAAGATAAGCAGCATGAAATACAGAATACCATCATCGATTTACAGGAAGATTTGGCGAAATTGCTGAAAAATTTTCCCTCCTGGCGCAAGGAAACCAAACGCAAGTTGCAAGCACTGAATCGTGAGGTGGCTGAACTGGCTGTCAATCATACAATTGATGAACTGATCGAGAAATATGCTAAACAGGAAGCCATTCTTGGTTATCTGAATGATGTGCAAAAAGATATTATTGAGCACGTAAGGGATTTCATACCACATAGCGAAAAAGTAATCTCGTTCATGGAGTCGCCACAGGAACAGAATCCTTTCAAACGCTATCAGGTCAATTTGATGGTTGATTTCAGCAATATGAAATCCGCTCCGGTAATTTTCGAAGATCACCCGAATTACAGTAATCTTCTGGGGCGCATTGACCATCAGGCTTACATGGGCTCGCTAGTCACTGACTTCACCATGATCAAACCAGGCGCTCTGCATAAAGCCAATGGCGGGTACCTTATTCTTGATGCCAGAAAACTTCTGTTTCAGCCCTATAGCTGGGAAACCCTTAAAAGAACCATGCAGTCCCATGAAATACGTATTGAATCTCTGGAAAAGTCGCTTAGTTTAATCAGTGCTTCATCACTGGAACCGGAACCCATACCGCTTGATTTAAAACTCATTCTAGTGGGTGACCCGTTAATTTATTATTTATTAAGTGCATATGACCCGGAGTTTCACAATCTTTTTAAAGTCGCGGCTGATTTTGATGAAACCGTTTCCAGAGAAAACAGCAGTCATGATTATGCCCGTTTACTGGCAACTGTTGCCCGGAGTGAGAAATTAAGACCGCTGAGCCAAAATGCCGTTGCCAGGGTTATTGAACACAGCTCCAGAATGGTCGGCGACGCAGAAAAACTGTTGACTCATCTCCGCAGTATCAAAGATTTATTAACAGAATCAGACTATTGGGCAGAAGATAATGGCCACATCCATATAACTAACAGCGATGTACAACAAGCGATCGATCATAAAACCCACAGACTGGATAAAATCAGGGAAAAGCTATACGAAAATATTGATCGTGGTACACACTTAATTGATATCGAGGGTAAAGTAACCGCCCAGATCAATGCCCTGTCAGTATTGCAATTGGGTGAATTCAGCTTTGGACTGCCTTCCCGCATTACCGCAACAACCCGCCTGGGAAGCGGAAAAGTAGTAGATATCGAACGTGAAATCGAATTAGGCGGAGCTATTCATTCAAAAGGAGTACTGATATTGTCGAGCTTTATCGCCGCCCGATATGCCCGAAAAACACTGTTCTCAATTGCTGCCAGCGTGGTATTCGAACAATCCTATGGACATGTGGAAGGCGATAGCGCTTCTCTGGCTGAACTTTGCGCCATTTTATCTTCAATCGCCCAGGTTCCTTTAAGACAGGATCTTGCTATTACCGGATCAATCAACCAACTGGGGCAAGTTCAGCCGATAGGCGCTGTTAATGAAAAAATTGAAGGCTTCTTCGATATTTGCACCAAAAAAGGTTTAACGGGCACCCAGGGCGTCATCATTCCCGCCTCTAACATCAAACATTTGATGTTGCGATGGGATGTGGTACATGCCGCTCAATCCGGTCAATTTAACATCTATGCCGTAACAACTGCAGATGAAGCCCTTGAGTTACTTACCGGGATTGATGCCGGCATTGCAGATGATCAGGGTAAATACCCACTGGAATCATTTAACGGACAGGTCGAAGCCCAGCTACTGCAATTCACATCGATTAGAAAGGATTTTAATAACAAATCCGATAATTGAATCTAAAATTGACCTCGAATGCGACACAGCGCTAAATTAAAATCTGAACAAACAACCTGATTAGCAATATGCTTTAGCCAAGCCCAGACATTAAGTCAGGGGACGGCGTATACTGAACAATAATCCATTAAATAATCGAAGGTTTCAACTGAAAGATAAGCTGCCTCGCTTTGCTTATGTTGCCGAGAGAACGCCCCCTATGCCAGGCCGGCTTTTGAAATTAGCTGAGGCTTATGGGTAATCAGGAAAGTTTTTTAATTTTATCCGCACATCATCAATAGTAAATCGCCATTCCATAGTTCGCAGCTGCCAGAAGGAGGATACGTGGTCACATACCCTGTCCACGAACCCTTTGCATTTCAGGCTGCCAGGCAAAAAAAAACCCAGGCGTTTAGTCCTGGGTTTAGTATTAAGAGCTTGGCAATTCCCTACTTTCGCATGGCAAACTGCCACACTATCATC
>NQJI01000043.1 GCA_002256705.1 Methylococcaceae bacterium NSM2-1 | reverse complement strand
GAAACGATTATAGATCATGTCGATTATTGCAAATATAACGATTATATCCATGAAGAAGTGCGCTCCTGGACATATATGAAATTTCCTTATCTTTTGTCATTGGGACAGGAAACCGGCTGGTATCGTGTAGGGCCGCTGGCCAGAGTAAATAACTGTGATTACATTGACACGCCGTTAGCGGAAGCGGCTCGCGTGGAATTTAAAGCGCATAGCGGCGAAGCGATGGTTCATAGCACGCTGGCATTTCATTGGGCGCGTTTGATTGAAACTCTGCATTGCGCCGAAAGCATTAAAATATTACTCCATGATCCTGACATCATGGGCCATGATTTAGTCGCACGAGGCGAAAAACGTTATGAAGGCGTGGGTGTAATTGAAGCGCCGCGCGGCACGCTATTCCATCATTATCAAGTCGATGAAAATGACATTGTCACCAAAGCCAATTTAATCGTCTCGACCACCAGTAATAACATGGGGATGAATGAATCGGTTCGACAAGTGGCGGCAAAATATCTATCAGGCCGGGAACTGACCGAGCCATTATTGAATAACCTGGAAGTGGCGATTCGCGCTTATGATCCTTGTTTGTCATGCGCGACCCATGCGATGGGAAAAATGCCGTTGCAACTGGAGTTGATTGATGTTGACGGCAAGCTGATTGATAAGCTGGTTAAACACAGTAACGGTCAAATCGAACGGCATAGTAATGGTTAAACCGGTTCTTGTATTTGGATATGGCAATCTCAGTCGTGGCGATGACGCGCTGGGGCCTTTATTGCTGGAATACGTCGAAAGCCATTGTAATATGGAAAGCATCGAGATACAGAGCGACTTTCAGTTGCAAATCGAACATGCGCTGGATTTGGAAAACAGGTCAATTGTATTATTTGTTGATGCCTCCGTTTCCTGTGTCAACAAATTTGATTTTGCCATGCTTGAACCTGCCAGAGACAAGAGTTATACCACTCACGCGATGAGTCCCGCAGCGGTTTTGGATGTGTATCAATCGATAAAAAAACAAAGGCCGCCACCGTGTTTTCTACTGAGCATCAAAGCCGAAAAATTTGAGCTTGGAGAGAGCTTAAGTACACAAGCTGAAACCAATCTGGAACGTGCCTGTCTGTTTGCAGGACGATTATTGCAAAACCCTGACATTAAAGCCTGGCGGCAACAAGCAAACGATATGCGACAACCTCTGGTATAGAGCTCAATCCATAAACCCTTAGAGTGCAAGGCAGGATAGCGTTACATGACTTATCGCAGCTTGGGATGTTTCGATTTTCTTAATGCGATATCCAAGAATGAATATATTCGAAATGCGCAGGATTTGTGTTTATCATTAAAGGCGTAAAAAAAGCGCATAGCGAGTCATGTAACTATTTTTACAATGCAGAAAATGGACACAAAGACCAGTGCGTGGGCATATTCATTTTTGGATATCGCCTGAGGTAAATTATTCAATATCTTAACTTGCAACCAGATAACAACATAAAGAGGCTCAACGATGAAATCATACAAACCCTTGTGGATACTGATGTTAATCATTGCTACCAGTAATGTCTGGGCTTATGGCAGTAGTAGCAGTAGCAAAAAAGCATGTAATAAACCAAAATTTAGCGAGTTTGTCCCCGCCAACAACGCCGAAGTTTCGGCAAAGTCAGCTTTTTCTTTTGTAGCATCCGCTAACACTAATCCCGAAAGCATTATCGTTATGATAAAAGATCGGCCGGTAGCGGTAACAGTCAAGCCTATAAACCAGGGTTTTCAGGTGACCGGAACACTACCCGAAACTTTAAAAGGAAACTTTGCCAGAATCAGTATTAGCGCAGACGGTCCGAGCCAATGCAAAGGCAGTGACGGCTGGCTAGTAAAAATTATTGAATAATAAAAGCTGGCTGTAAGCGAGCTTTGCGAAACCCCAAACTGATCGCGGATTTTGGAATTAGTAATTCACCAACAACCTATATTTACAGACAGAGGTAGTAATATGACTCTAAAAAAGACACAACCCGATAAAAATAAACTAAACCAGATCGTTACCGATGCTCGACGCAATCAGGAACTTCGCGAGCAATCTTATCGTGGTCAGGCGCTTAAGCTCTTTCCATGGATATGCGGTCGTTGCGCGCGTGAATTTACGCATAAAAATCTGACTGAATTGACGGTTCATCATAAAAACCATAATCACGATGACAATCCTTCCGATGGCAGTAACTGGGAATTATTGTGTCTTTATTGTCACGATAAT
Source organism: Methylococcaceae bacterium NSM2-1 (assembly GCA_002256705.1). Lineage (GTDB taxonomy): Bacteria > Pseudomonadota > Gammaproteobacteria > Methylococcales > Methylomonadaceae > Methylobacter_C. The sequence goes on along the minus strand of NQJI01000043.1, from coordinate 6,312 downwards.
GAACATTCACGATACGAAGAAACCCGGTTTGGCAATTCGCAATCAAGTAGGACCACCGCATCGGTTGCCACCCACAATCCATTTGCAGACCTGAAAAACTTGCTGGGCAGTAAAAAATAAAGCGCAAGGCTAAAAAAGCTTACTCATTTTTCCTTGTGCCTGATTAATTCAATGAATCGATGCCAAGATTGGCCAGCACATCGGCTCTGTCGTTACCTGTATCGCCAGAATGACCTTTTACCCACTTCCATTCGACCTTGTGTTTCGTTATGGCCGCATCCAACCTGCGCCATAAATCTTCATTTTTAACTGGCGTTCTGGCAGCCGTTTTCCATCCTCTTTTTTTCCAACTGGGCATCCAGTCGGTAATACCTTTCAATACATAGATTGAGTCGCTATTAAGCTGTACCGAACAGGGTCTGGTTAACGATTCCAACGCCTGTATGGCGGCCATCAGTTCCATGCGATTATTGGTGGTATGTTTTTCTGCACCATAAAGCTCCTTGATCTTGCCTTTATAGTTGAGTATTACTCCCCATCCACCAGGTCCGGGATTCCCACGACAAGCCCCATCGGTATAAATAATTACTGCATCAGTCATATTCTTTTATCTGTGCTGATGGATTTAGTGAATTGACCAGGGACAAACGAGGACTCCCGTTTTTCACAGGTGTTAATGGGATTATATTATAACGGCGTTTTATCGCCTTGATTGCATAAGCCGTAGAAAAAAATGAGTGACCATGGACTATATATTTCCCATGTTTGGAACTGACTGAATCCAAATTAAACTCAGATGATACGGTGACTTCAAAATTCAATAATTTCAACCAGTCCATAATTCTTGATCGGGAAATAAAGTGACCTCCCCATGAATCAGCCATTTTTTTATCCCACAAATACTGATACCTGACCCATAAGCTCCAGGGATTAAAATTTAACACTATTAACAATCCTTCGGGCTTTAAAACACGCTCCACTTCTCTCATAGTCTGAAACCGGTGGCTATCAAACTCCAATAAGTGCGGTACTATGATCATATCTATACTGTCGCTTTGCAACGGTAAACAGTAAGCTTTGGCCTGAATTTTTCTTGTCTCATCGCAACCCAGGCCTTTAGCATCAAGTACCGTATAATTTTTGTATAAAGTACAATCAATAAATTCACCTTCCCAACCTAAGCCACCAATTTGCAAAATAATTTGCTGACAACTGACAGTGATAGACTTTTGTAAATAGTCTGCTTCAAGCTCTTTTAACAGCTTACCTCTTGGGGTTTGGTACCAGGCAAACAAGAAATTTCGTTTCATCAATCTCACTCAATACAACATCACGTTAATGAATTTTATTAAAAAAAATGCTATAATTGGACTTATAATAATAACTATACCTTTTAGGCTTAAAGATGATACGTGTTAATTTTAACAGGTCGATTAATTTTTTATTAATATCAATATCTTTAATTGTCACCGGTTGCTCGGATACACCAAAAGAGCCACTGAGCATTAGTGATCAAGCGCCTGTCAAATCGGCTAATAAAGCCAGCTATGTGTATCATCCTTACCGTACTCTCCCCAAACATAAATTCAAAACAGCATCAACGCACAAAAATACCGTTTGGGAGCGGTTATTGTCGTTATATTCATTACCCGAAATTAATAATCCACGCATAGACCGTGAATTATACTGGTACCTGGAGCATCCCGCTTCTCTTGCGATACTTCAGCAACGAGCAGAGCCTTATCTGCACCACATTCTCGATGAAATCGAAGCCAAAAATATCCCGGGCGAACTGGCCTTATTACCCGTTGTAGAAAGCGCTTTTGTACCCGATGCCTATTCAAAGGCTGACGCATCAGGACTTTGGCAATTTGTACCCGCCACGGGTAGAGAGTATGGTCTTCAACAAAATGACTGGTATGACGGACGTCGTGATGTTTATGCCTCAACAAAAGCCGCAACCACTTATCTTAGAGAACTGAGTGAAACTTTTAATGGCGACTGGCTACTCGCGCTTGCTTCCTATAATTGCGGTAAAGGCAGGGTAAAAAAATCCATTGAAAGAAATGAATATCTCAATCTGCCAACCGATTATTGGTCTCTGGACCTCCCTGAAGAAACCGAAAACTATGTACCCCGGTTACTGGCTATAGCCAAATTATTTGCCAATGCTGACGAATACAATATCCATTTACAACACATCCCAAATAGACCTTACTTCGAAGTCGTTGACATAAAATCCCCGTTGGATTTACACAAGGCTGCGCAACTGGCCAACACGCCCTTATATGCATTTTTAAAATTAAATCCTGGTTTTAACCGTTCCAGCACAGCTCCTGAAGGCCCGCATCGCTTGCTGGTTCCTGTTGCCCAGGCGCCAACATTCAAAAAAAATCTGGCTATGCTTCCATACTGGGAAAGAGTAGCTATTAAACAATACGATGATAAACGAGTAGCTGAGATCCGTCCGCAAGAAAAGCATGAAGAAAAAGTGGCACAGACTCGCCAGGAAGCAGCCCGGACAACCCTCGCTCAATACAAAGTTAAATCAGGCGAAAACCTGGCATCCATTGCCAACAAAAATCATACAACGATTAAATCGCTCCGCCAGGCCAATCATTTAGCCAGCAATTCCGTCCGTTCAGGCATACGTTTACAGATTCCTTCAGCAGCAAAATCAAACAATTTTCCATTGCTTGCCAAAACCTCTAAAAATAAATCCGCGAACGCTCAAGTCTATGCGATCAAAAAAGGCGATACTTTCTTCAGCATTTCTCAACGTTTTTCTGTCAATCCCAAAGACATTGCAAACTGGAACAACATCACTTTAAAAACAGCATTAATTCCAGGCCGAAAACTATCAATCAAGAGTGTTAATCCACAACTTGCCAGCACATCGTCTTCAGTCCGTCTGATAAGTTACACTGTTGGCAAAGGCGACACGCTGACACAAATTTCCAGAAAATTTAATATTTCCGTTGCTGAATTGCGTAAATCCAACGCTGCCACACTTGTCAAGGGCCTTCAAACCGGTCAAAAACTGAAAATAATTGTTGATAATCAGGTTTCAAGCTAACCTTTAGCCGTAATCACTTGTCGATTGGGTTACGGCTTTTGTAACACACCGACACTGATTAGCCATAGTTATCTATACAACTTTTTTTATAAAGGAGTATAGCATTTGGCAAGCCTTTCATGCTTCTATACATCTGCACGAACGGCTTGCCAACTGGTTTAACTACGAAATTTAGGATTAATCATTAAGTACGTTTAACTGCTTTCAAGTTCAGTACAAAGAATTTCATATTTACGCCAAATGGCTTGGCTATTGAGGAGTGAACGAGTTGGCGATTAATCGCCTCCTGTGGCCAGATTGCGGGGTAGCATGTGTCTCCCATTTTACTGGCAGTAATACTACCGACTCAGCAACGGCGTGGAGGGCATTCCAATCGTTAATTGCTTCAATTGCAGCTTGCCGCTCATCTACTAAATCGGGCGGCGAAGCAATCAGTACGCGATATGTTTCTGACTTAAAAGACATTTTTCTCTATTGCTTAGCTCGTAGATTGAAGTAAGTTTTCCGAACCCCAACTTTTACGCATCAATAAACGGCATCGTTAAGGTCCGTAGATTATCTCACCTATACCATCTTCACAAACTATCCAGAATCGCTCTCTTAACCGCATCCAGACTGGCGTCAATCGTCACAGGATGTGCTGCTTCGCATTGTTTAATAGCTGTATCGGGATCTTTTAAACCTGCGCCGGTCAAAGTACAGACAATCTTGCTGCCCTCAGGGATTTTGCCGGAGGCTATATCGTGCATTGCACCGGCTAATGACGTCGCCGATGCCGGTTCACAAAATACGCCTTCATATTGAGACAACATTTTTTGTGCCGCCAGAATTTCTTCATCGGTAAATTTGTCGAACCAGCCGCCGGACTCTTTTTGAGCAGCCCAGGCGAAATCCCAGGATTGCGGATGGCCGATACGAATGGCAGTGGCGATGGTTTCGGGATTATCGATCATTTTTCCCGCTATGAAAGGCGCAGCTCCGGCGGCTTGATATCCGCACATGATGGGGCGATTACCACATACACGATCTGTGGCATATTCCTTGTAGCCTTTCCAGTAGGCGGTGATATTGCCGGCATTACCGACAGGCAAACAGTGATAATCGGGTGCAAAGCCCAAATCGTCAACAATTTCAAAGGCAGCCGTTTTTTGGCCATCAATTCTGAATGGATTAATGGAGTTGACGATGGTGACGGGGGCAAGATCTGCAACTTCCTTAACCAGCTCCATGCCTTGATCAAAGTTGCCGTTAATCTGAATGATGGTAGCGTCGTACATCAGGGTTTGAGCCAGTTTGCCCAGGGCAATTTTACCTTCGGGTATCAATACAAAGGCTTTAATGCCAGCACGTGCTGCATAGGCTGCGGCTGAGGCGGAGGTGTTGCCTGTTGAGGCGCAGATAATCGCCTGGCTGCCCTCCTCTACGGCTTTGGTAACTGCCATGGTCATGCCGCGGTCTTTAAATGATCCGGTTGGATTCAAGCCTTCAAACTTGACATAAATATCAACGTCTTTGCCTATCAAACGGGGTATATTTTGCAATTGGATGAGCGGTGTATTGCCTTCGTTCAAGCTGATTATGCGAGTAGTAGCACTGACGGGCAGGCGGTCTCTATAGCGCTCAATTAATCCGGTGTAATGTTTATGCGTAGACATGTTTTTTATTTATCCCAAAGTTTCCAGGCGGATGCGGTTGACTTTTCCGGTAACGGTTTTTAAGGCTTCGATTTCAGTAATCGCAGCATTCATTTCTTTTTCCAGGGTGATCTGAGTCAGCATGATGATCGGTATGGCTGTTTCATCGCCTAACGGTTCTTTCTGTATGATGGCTTCAATGCTGATATGATGGTCTGCCAGTATTCTGGTTACGTCGGCCAGTACCCCCGGTTTATCTTCAGCATTCAGGCGCAAATAATACGACGTTTTAAATCGGTCCGATGTTAAAACGGGGATGTCAGCTAGTGAATCCGCCTGGAAAGCCAGATGCGGCACACGGTTTTCAGGGTCACTGGTTAAGGCTCTGACGACATCAATAACATCGGCGACAACGGCTGAGGCGGTAGGTTCCGCGCCTGCACCTGCGCCGTAATAAAGAGTCGCGCCGACGGCATCGCCCTTAACTAACACGGCGTTCATTACACCATTGACATTGGCAATCAACCTGCGTTCCGGGATCAAGGTTGGATGAACTCTTAATTCAATACCTTCGGGTGTTTTTCTGGCAATACCCAAATGTTTGATGCGATAACCCAGTTGTTCGGCGTACTCCACATCGAGGCGGGTAATTTGAGTAATACCTTCGGTATAAACCTTGTCAAACTGTAACGGGATACCAAATGCAATCGAGGCTAAAATGGTTAATTTGTGGCCGGCATCTATGCCTTCCACGTCAAAGGTCGGATCAGCTTCAGCATAACCCAGGGCTTGTGCTTCAGCCAGAACATCATCAAAATCCCGCCCTTTGTCGCGCATTTCGGTCAAAATGAAATTACCTGTGCCGTTGATAATACCCGCCAGCCATTGTATTTGATTACCGCTCAAACCTTCGCGTATAGCCTTGATAATGGGAATACCGCCGGCAACAGCAGCTTCAAAGGCGACGATTACGCCTTTTTCACTGGCTTTGGCAAAAATCTCGTTACCATGTAAGGCAATCAGGGATTTATTGGCAGTGACAACATGTTTGCCGTTTTCTATGGCTTTTAAAACCATTTCTTTAACGGGACCGGCACCACCTATCAATTCCAGTACGATATCGATCTCAGGATCGTTGATAATGTCCATTGGATCTGTGGTTAAAATGATACCCTGGGTATCGCAAATCCGTTCCTTGTCTAAATCCTTTGCCGAGGCACGCGTGATAATGATTTCCCTGCCTGCTCTGCGGGCAATTTCTGCCGCATTGCGTTTTAACACATTGACCGTGCCGCCGCCGACAGTACCCAGTCCTAACACACCCACTTTTACCGGTTTCAAATCGAGCTCCAGTTAAAAAATTGTTCACATTCCAAACGTGTGGGGGCGACTTTAATCGCCCTTGAGGCATTACCGGGCTAATAAAGCCGCTCCCCCTACATCACTCACTTTATAAGACCGTCTTTTTTCATCATATGGCGAATACCGCGCACTGCCTGGCGCGTGCGGTGTTCATTCTCAATTAATCCGAATCTGACATGGTCGTCTCCGTATTGGCCAAAACCAATTCCGGGGGAAACAGCGACTTTTGCTTCAAACAGT
>NQJI01000042.1 GCA_002256705.1 Methylococcaceae bacterium NSM2-1 | reverse complement strand
TGCTGCAACATTTTATGAAAATGACTTTTATGCGCCCAAAAATCAGCCAAATCCAGTTTCAGCGACGGGTCTTTGTGCGAGGATAGAAAGAAAATCAAACTCCACTGGTCAATAGCCGCCGCATCGGCCTCAAGCAATTGCAAACCTAATTGCAAAGTACTTTGCGCCTCGGTTCCTAATAGTTTTTGTTGCCATTGCTGCCAGTGTTTAAAGTCATCAGGTAGCTGTTGACAGATTGAAATCGACTCCGATGATTGCTTGTGCAACAGAATGGTTTCTAAAAAATCATACTGAACTTTTTTAGTAAAAATTTGCGGCATCTCAAGTGCTGCGGCGGTTAGCAGTTCATCAATAACCACTTCGGCAAAATGACGCAACAGCGATTCAGGTTGATACTGTTGACTGCAAGCCGGTGGCATCTGTGCAACAGCCGTTTGTATCAATGTCTCATAGCTGCTTGATACCGCTTGCCAACGCCGATACAGCTCGATTTTTTTACCCGCTTTCTTGCTCAATAGCAGAGGAATGTACTGATCCTTGGCAAGAATTTGTTTTAACGATTGGCTAAAATAATACCAAAACAAAAAGTCACTACCGATACGGCTATTGCTGACCTTATAGCAACACAAAAAATGAATGTTGTTAATGGCTTGTAGACGAGCTTGCAACGGATAAGCGTATACCTGCCAGGTTTGTAGGGTAACCGTCTCATTAAGTTCACCATGCATTAGCTCCGGTGATGGCAATGGCTTACCCTGAGAAGTTGGCAACAGTAGCGATACTAATGTCCCCTGCCCTGCACTAATGGGACTGACTGCCAAGTCATTTTTTAAAAATTCCAAACAGGACTTTTCCGGCAAATGCTGAGGATGAATCGTATCGGTTATTTTTTTCCGAACCTCGTCGCTTTCTACCCATAGGTAAAAATCACCGGATTGAACGAAGTCTTCAGTGTTTTTAGGAATCCAGGAGCCATGTATTACGTTCATAAAAGCTATATGCTCTATATTTAGGTCTGTGTGTTATATGGATAATGAAAAATACTTTATCACAGAGCAACAAATGGACAATAAACTAATCAAATGCAGATAATCGTCTATGTAACGAAGATCATAAATAACCAGGTTTGCGGCACAAAAGACAATGAATTTATTATGAATAAAAGGAAGCATTTAATCGCGGAGTTAAAGGACAATGGCTTTGTTGTGCTGAACGCTGAAAGATAAAAAAGAAGGAGGTTTTATAGGGATAAGTTAGTTAACAAAAACCTGAATAATTAGGGGATTATACCGTTCATGCCGAGTCCTTCGGCTCTGTTCAGGAGAGCCTTGTCGAAGGGTGGGCGGTCAAGCTTTAGTGCTTGTCCCAATTTAAATTGGAAGCCCAAGTGCATGATTGGCAAAGGTCTTGGAACATAAAGTGTCAGCCGTCTGGCGAACCCTTGCAAACTAAAGACTGTGTGTTTTCAAAGGGCATAAAGTATCATGGTTTTCCGTAATCATGACTGATCATGGTTCAACAGGATTGCAAGCAAACACACATCCACTTAAAACAACTTGTATATTAAAAATAAATGAGGAGCAACGATGGTATTATTAGAAACGCCAATCTGTGATTTTGGCAAAAAAGCAATTGATTTTATATTACCTGGTATTGACGGACGTACCTGGTCGCTACAACAATGCATGGGCGAAAAGGGTTTGTTGATTATGTTTATTTGTAATCATTGTCCTTATGTCAAAGCTGTGCAGGAACGAATTGTTAGAGATGCACTCGAACTGAAACAGTTTGGTATTGAATCTGTTGCAATCATGTCCAATGATCCTGCTGAATATCCCGAAGATTCGTTCGACAACATGAAGTTGCTCGCTGAACGACTGAACTTTAGCTTTCCTTATTTATTCGATGAGACGCAAGAGGTGGCTAAACAGTACGATGCTGTCTGCACACCCGACTTTTTTGGTTATAATGCTAACTTTGAATTGCAGTATAGGGGCAGGCTTGATGCCAGCCGGAAGGAAACAGCACCGGCTGACACCCGGCGCGACCTTTTTGAAGCCATGAAGCTGATTGCTGAAACAGGCCGTGGCCCCCAACAACAAATTCCTAGCATGGGTTGCTCCATCAAATGGAAACACACACACTAATACACACACAAACTGAGAGAGTAAAATATGTCGATTCAAAGAATGGTTGATCTGGATTTATCAGGAAAACGGGTATTAATTCGTCAGGATCTGAATGTACCCGTAAAAAATGGTAAAGTAACCAGTGATATTCGTATTCAGGCCAGTGTTCCAACCATTGAAAAAGCCTTGGCCGCAGGAGCAGCAGTTATGCTGTTATCACATCTTGGCCGTCCTGTTGAAGGACAGTATGATGAAGCATCTTCTTTGAAACCGGTTGCTGAACATTTGTCAATCCTGCTTGGCAAGCCAGTCAGACTGGAAAAAGACTGGCTGGATGGAATTGTTATTGCACCGGGTGAAGTTGTTCTTTGTGAAAACGTGCGCTTCAATGTCGGCGAAGAGAAAAACAGTGATGAGTTAGGAAAGAAAATGGCCGCTCTTTGTGATGTTTTTGTGATGGATGCCTTTGGTACGGCTCACAGAGCACAGGCTTCAACACACAGCGTGGCCAAATTTGCACCGATTGTTTGCGCAGGCCCTTTATTAGCCAGTGAACTGGATGCCTTGGGCAAAGCCCTGGAAACCCCCACAAAACCGCTAGTGGCTATTGTCGGCGGATCTAAAGTATCTACTAAATTAACAGTATTAAAATCACTATCGGAAAAGGTAGATCAATTAATTGTCGGTGGCGGTATTGCCAATACTTTTATTGCGGCCGCAGGTTTTCCAGTAGGCAAGTCGCTTTATGAAGCCGATTTAATAGAAGAAGCACAACGGTTAATTGCCGCCGCCAAGCAAGCAGGCTCTGAAATTCCTATACCTGTTGATGTGGTTTGTGCCAAAGAATTCTCTGAAACCGCTATCGCCACAATAAAGAAGGTTGAAGACGTTGAAGCGGATGATTTGATTCTGGATATAGGCCCCGATACTGCAAGACAATATGCCGAAATGCTAAAATCCGCTGGCACTATTGTTTGGAATGGTCCGGTAGGTGTATTTGAAATCGAACAGTTCAGTCACGGCACACAAACACTGGCAAAAGCCATTGCCGAAAGTAGTGCTTTTTCAATTGCTGGCGGTGGCGATACCTTGGCGGCTATTGACAAATACGGCATTAATGATCAGGTTTCATACACGTCTACGGGTGGCGGCGCATTCCTTGAATTTCTTGAAGGTAAAGAACTGCCTGCCGTTGCTATATTAAAATCACGCAGCTAAAAACAAGGCGCACAGTGATAGATTTATAAATCTTGTACCTTGACCTTACTCCCTGTACCTTGTACCTTAGTTTCACTATCAGCCTGATCAAACAGGCTGATATTACTTTTCACTTATTTTAGGTTTAATAATGGCCAGAGTTACTATCGAAGATTGTTTAGAAAACGTAGAAAACCGTTTCAAACTGGTTTTATTGGCGAGTACGAGAGCGCGTCAATTAAGCCATGGTGCGACTGAATTTCTTCCTCGCGGTAAAGATAAAGACACAGTTCTTGCCTTGCGAGAAATCGCAGCAGGTCATGTCACCACAGAGAATATCAATCTTCTCCATCGTGTCGGTGATACACACGACCACAACCCCATGTTCTAAAACTTTGCATCTATGTCGAAAATAGCCGACACCATCGAACCAAAACGCCTTCAGGAAGAACTGATTGAGCGTTTATGTACGACCCTGTCCGGCTATTTAGATAAAGCTCAAATTAACGATTGTGTCCGCGCTTATGAATTTAGCGCGGCCGCACATTCAGGTCAATTCCGTAAAAGCGGTGAAGATTATATATGCCACCCTGTCTCCGTCGCCATCACGCTTGCCGAGATGCGCATGGATGCCAGCGGCATCATGGCGGCAATTCTGCATGACGTCATTGAAGATACCCCCATCAGCAAAAAAGAACTGGCTAAACAGTTCAGTGAAGAGGTCGCAGAACTGGTTGATGGCGTTACTAAACTAACCAAAATTGACGGCAAGTCTCAGAGCCATGCTGAAGCGCAAGCGGAAAATGTCCGTAAAATGTTCCTTGCGATGGGCAAAGACTTGCGTGTGATTTTGGTCAAACTGGCAGATCGACTGCATAACATGCAAACGTTAGGCGTCATGCCCGCAGAAAAAAAACGTCGGATTGCTCGCGAAACACTGGATATTTACGCTCCGATTGCCAATCGCCTGGGTATGAATAAAATTCGGCACAAATTGGAAGCGCTGAGTTTTGAGGCCATGTATCCACTGCGTTATACCGTTTTGACTCATGCCATAAAAAAAGCACGCGGTAACCGCAGCAAAATTATCGACACCATTGAAAGCACAATAAAAAAACGTTTGGAACAGGCCGATCTACATTGTGAAGTTTCAGGACGGGAAAAAAACATTTATAGCATTTATCAAAAAATGCTCCAGAAAAAAGTGCCATTATCATCGATTTTTGATCTCTACGCCTTCCGGATTTTTTGTGATAATGTCGACTCATGTTACCGCGCATTAGGTGTTATTCATAACTTGTATCAACCTATTCCTGGACGGTTTAAAGATTATATCGCCCTGCCCACAGCCAATGGTTATCAATCCCTGCACACTATAGTCATCGGTCCTTATGGCGTTCCCATCGAGATCCAGATCAGAACTCACGAAATGCACCGCATGGCCGAATCGGGTATCGCGGCGCACTGGCTCTATAAATCCGATGACGATAAATCTGAAAAATTTCAGACGCGTGCCAATGAATGGTTACGAGATTTGTTGGAAATTCAGAAAACAGCAGGTGATTCTCTCGAATTCATTGATAATTTAAAGGTTGACCTGTTTCCGCAGGAAGTTTTTGTGTTCACTCCCAAGGGTGGGATTATTAAAATACCCCGAGGTGCGACGATTATCGATTTTGCCTATGCCGTGCATACTGATATTGGTAATGCCTGCGTTTCTGCCAGAATTGACAAACAACTGGTACCTTTACAAACCAAACTGGAAAACGGCATGACAGTAGAAATTATTACTGCATCCTGGGCAAGACCTAACGCACTTTGGCTCAATTATGTGACTACAGTAAAAGCGCGCTCCAGTATCCGTAACCATCTGAAACATTTTAAACAGCAAGAAGCTATCAGTTTAGGCCGGCGACTATTAGAAAAAGAACTGCAAATTCTGCATTTGCATCTGGATAACATCGAGGAAACCCGAATACAGGCATTGCTTAAAGTCATGGAGGTACCGTCCATGAACGAATTGCTGGAAGACATCGGCCTAGGCAACAAAATGCCGTTTTTAATCGCAAAACGACTCACCCAGGATGATATTAATGCCAATATTAAACTGGATGACACTGACAAAATCCAGCAAACGCCTCTGATTATAAAGGGTACGGAAGGCATGGTGATTACGCTGGCCAAATGTTGCAGACCCATTCCGGGTGATTCAATCATAGGTTACTTTAATCCTGGCAAAGGCATTGTGGTTCATCATCACGAATGCCGTAACCGCTCAGTCGTCAGAAAAAAACACGCCAACTGGCTGGACGTTGAGTGGAGCCAGGATGCAGTCGGCGATTTTCCCACCGAACTTCGCATAGAAATTCTTAATCAACGCGGGGCATTGGCAACCATAGCCTCAACTATTTCCGAACTGGGTTCAAACATTGAAAACGTCACCGTTGTCGATCAGGATGACCGTGTTTGTGTCGACTTAATCACCCTGACGGTTAAAGACCGTGTGCATTTGGCCAAAATCATGCGCAGCCTAAAAGAATTACCCATTGTTATAAAAATTACCCGGGTTAAGGGCTAGTTACCAGAAGTAAAACGGCTTGACATACAACCGCTCTACAACAACAAAAAATAGGGAATAAAATACCCGTGATTTCCTAATTTTTTGGTATATATTCGTATGTACCATGATTATAACCCGCCACACTTCCATATGGAATATCAAGGTCATCAAGCATTAATGGCGAGGTGCCGACAGGAACACTACCCACCAAAGCGATTAAATGATTACGCGAATGGGCGCAAGAACATCAACAAGAATTATTAGTTGTTGGCAATATGCCATTGAATTAAAGTCACTACAACGTATTGCGGGAGCTGACAATGACTATAATCATTCAAGCACAGTATGTACAGAAGAAAACTTTGCGTCTGTATTTTTCCGATAATTCATGGGGGATTATGATTTACAACCCCCAGATTGATCGACAAACGGAATTGGTTATCCCTTTAAATGATGAGTCGTTTTTTAAACAATTTTTTTAGAACTTAGGGCGTTATGTTGGCGTAATGGCTTGGAACTAAGCCCTGGCAACATTCACAAAAAGCTTGCAGAACAACAATTGCATTACGGGACCAAAGTAGCCCTGACAGGAATTGGGTCACGGTATTGTTGGTTTTCTGCTTGCTTTTGCGATTAATGAGCAGGCCGACGTGACTTTTAACGTAGACAGAAAAGGTTTACAAGACAGGTTGGTATGGTCGTTCAATGAAAAACTCAAAGTACAACGACCAGATTTCCCTCGTCCGCGGTGAGTCCTAAAAGCCAAAAATAGCGAGTGTTAGTTAGTTACTCACTTGCTGATAAAGCTCAGGTTGCTCCGGGCCTTCAATAATCAACTCGGCCAACGCACCCTTATCAATAGCGCGGGACAAGCTGTGATCAATCAGTAAATATTTACCAGGTACTTCTGCTGTAAATTCGATCATAACTGCAGAACCTGGAGAGATATTGGTAGTCTGAACGTCTTTTAGGGGCGGGTTGCTGAACGTTCCGTCTTTATATAATTTATCAAAGACAGCGCCGATGATATGGAAGTTGGCGGCGACATGCGATCCGACACCGACAAACAAGCGAATTTTTTCACCCACTTTCGCTTTCAAAGCCCGCTCGCCATTGAGTGAGTTGACCCTGCCGTTAAATAGAAAATAGTCTGGTTGTTCCGCCAATAGCTTTTCTTTGCTGAGCGCTTGAAAACCTTTAGCGCCGTATTTTCCAGTCGTGTAAAAATCGCCCTGCATAACATAAAACTCGCGGTCAACTTTTGCCAAACCTTCAGCCGGCTCAACCAGGAGCATGCCATACATACCGTTGGCGATATGGGAAGGCACATGCGGACTGGCGCAGTGGTAAACATAGATGCCCGGATGCGTGGCTTTAAATCGAAAGCTTTTTTCTTCACCCTGCCCAACTTGCATTAATGGCGCGCCACCGCCGGGACCGACAACGGCATGTAAATCGATGGAATGCGCTGAATGACCGGCAGCGGCATGTTCTGCCGAGGTATGCTCATTGTGCCCTTGATGGGCAGCGCCCGGTTTACCGTGACTCAAATTTATTTCTACCTGATCTCCCGCTCTGGCGCGGATAAATGGCCCCGGCACTTTGCCGTTATAAGTCCAGTATTGATACGTCACTTCAGGCATCATTTCAGCGACCAGTTCCTCAGTGTAAAGATTGACGCTGACTGTTTGCGCTTGTGTGCGATTAATCGGCGGCGGCAAATCATCAGCATTGCGGCCAATTTCATCGGTATCGATATTATGCGTAATCGCTGTTGATCCAGCGGGCATTGGCATGTCATGATGCATTTCTTCATCGGAGTGAGCAGCCATTTCTTGGGCTGACATCGCTTTATGCTTTGCATTCTCGGCCTGAACAGCGTTATATTTTTCGGCCATTGCCTTATTCTTGGCTTCATCTGAACAGCCAATTATTGTGCTGCTTAGTGCTATCGAAAGTAAAAGCAAACTACAGATTTTATTCATAATGTGAACTCTTGTGTGAATACATTTGTTAGGTCACTGCCATTAAGTTAAGCAAGAAAACTCCCTCTCCTCGCTGGACGACTGCATGGATGCAAGAGATAGAACAATGCAGGAACAATTGTCGAGAGAGTGGGGTGTGAGAGAAATAAAAAAGGAAAAGCGCCTTTAAAATCCCCCTCATCCTAACCTTCTCCCTCAAGGGAGAAGGAACTAAATCGCTTAACTTAATGGCAGTGACACCCTAAAAAACAGTCAATTTTGTATTGTCTAGTATTATAAAATCCACTGTTCGCCCTAGGCTTGTCGAAGGGCTTGTGGTTCATGGTTCGACAAGCTCACCACGAACGGATTTTAAAAATCGTAATCCGTCATAACTAAATTGACTTATTACTGCGTGGGAATGCAGCAGGGCATGCCGAGCCAAGTTTATAGGGCGGTTTTGCGCAAGCAAACCGCCATGCTGGACAATACAATTACCTGATTAGCAAGCTGCTTCAGCTACTCGCAGAAACCGTCATACCGGATTGCCGGTATCTAGGCTACAGGCATGTAATCTCAGTATGCCGTCCTTGGCTTCTGGATTCCGGCAATCCCTGGCGGAAAACGACGCTGTCTTTAGGTTTTGCGCCTTGGCTGAAGATTCTTGCTAATCAAGAAGCACAAACATCCTACTCTTTCATGTTGGCCAGTTCTGCAACCAGCA
>NQJI01000041.1 GCA_002256705.1 Methylococcaceae bacterium NSM2-1 | reverse complement strand
CATCACGTTCGGGTAAATAAGAAAAATCTCCGCTAATATCCCTAAAAACTGCGGCACCACTGTGCGGAGAAACCAGTTTGCCTTTAACCATATAAAAGAACCAGGCAAATGGATAGCCCGCCTGGCGGTCAAAACGGGTTAACAGGTTATGCAGAGAAACGCCTTTTTTGCCGTTAATATCTTCCAGTTGCGGCACGTTTTTTTGCTGGGTATTGATAAGTTCAACGTTAATTTGTTGTTCCCCGAAGCGTCCTGTATGTCTGAAGGGCCGGACTATCCAGTCACCGGAAAGTACGGCTTTTTGCTGGGCGCTGCTCCTGTTCCAGTCATCCATGAAACGTTGTACCGGATGTTCTTCGATATGGTATTTATTGATTTCATTCATGAAAATTGCCACGTCAGTTTTACGTCGGTAAGAATAACGTGCGGCTCCAATGCAGAATGTATCTATACATTCAGGCTCCAGCGGATCAATAAATTCTTCTAAATCTTCGGGCGGATTGTGTTCACCGACCAGTAAGCGATCCGACATTTCATGGGTTTTATCAATGTCGATCTGTATGAACTGTTCTGCTTTACTGCCCGTTTGCACAACAAAATGCAGGGTGTTACCGGTTTGCCGGGTGGCAATGAGATTTTTTTCCCGTGCATGATCAATCAGGGTTTGCAGGTTTTTGCCGCATTCGATATAGGTTCTTTCAGTCCATTCAATCAAATCATTGGCGATGCGGTTGCCCGTCAAATCTACAATACCGCCCAGCCGATACCATTCTTCACCTGTTTTGGCCAAGCGAATTGGATAGCCGGGGTTGAGCGATTGCAGTTTGGAAAGTAATAATTCGTCATCCTGGCCGGGCAGTGTGTGTTTACAGATCTTTGCAAGCTGTTGCCCATCTATTTGAAAAGGTTGATCAGTCATACACAGTTTCCGTTTTCTCGTTCCCATCTGCCGCCTGGGAATGGCCAATTAATCGTTCCCGCGCGGTCGCCCTGACATCAGGCTCGGGATCATCAAGCAGACGGACCAATGCGTCGGGTGCAACGCGCTGGGCCACGGTATAGCGCACCACCCAGTCGGAATCATTCAGCATGATAACAGCATCATCCGGATTCATGCGCCCGGCAACAATGCGCCTGACTTCAGGCGCATTGTCATCAGCCATTAACCCCAAGCTGACATCGGGTAAGCGTTCGGCAACCACTTTTCTGACCTGCAGGTCTTCATCACGAATAAGACGAAACAGACGTCCCGTTGGCAGTCGCCTGGCAACGGTTAATCTGACAATGTAGTCCGGGTCATTGGCCAGCTTTTCCAGTTCTTCGGGTGCAATGCGATCAGCAACGGTCATGCGCACTTCCCGATCAGGATCATTAATCAGTTGGGTGAGCTGAGTTTGAGGCAGGCGATAGGCGACAGCGCGTCTAACCACTTCATCTTCATCATGAATCAACTCGGCCAACGCCTTCTGCGGCGCATAGCGGACGGCAATAGCGCGTCTTTCCCAAAAGCTATTGTGCAGATAGTGCTCGGCAAAGCCCGGGTTAACGCGAAAAAAGCGGTCAATTTGCCTGCCGCTTTCGACGAATACACAGGTGTCACCGGGCATACAGCGTCCCATTAACAGGGTTTTGCCACGAAAAGGACATAAGCTGCAATCAGCAACCGGAACATTAACAGGGCTATCATGACCAGACATGCGCAGTTCCGTTTAGTCAGCGATGATTTCAGCAACGACTATACCCGTTGCTGCATCATAATCATTGGTCAGGCACAGACAGTGTTCCCGGCCGTCAATCAAATAAAGATTGAAGTCTTTATGCTCAATGACTGGCGTATTATTGGGCAGATCGTCATCCATACAGTAGGTGAAATGGATAGGTTGATATTGCTGTCTTAGCGCCGAAACTGTGCTTTCATCGACACCCAATGTTTCGATTTTGGCCGCTATTGCGTTGACTTGTTCTGTGCTAATCATCCCGTTGCTTCCCGCTCAAATCTAAACCGGTTATTTGCTTCAATACCCATGACTTTAGCGAGCCAGGGCGGCGGTGTACCGGCAATAACAGTTTGAAGCTGATTGATGATGCCGGTAATACTTTCAATTCCCTGAAGTTTTATCGGGTGTATACCCAGTTTGACAATTTTTGCCGCTGCAGGGCCGCCCACTGAGGCCATGTAAATTACCTGACAATCCTGAATCAGTTCAGCTCTAAACAGGTTTTTATCATCCACTTCCAAACCATCAGGACTATCCGTGAAGCGAATGTCGATTAAACGGGCTTCATCGGCTGACACCTGATAAATCATGAATTGGTTGCAGGAACCGAAATGACCATCTACGTTGATGGCATCATTACTGGCACAGGCTATGCGTACAGAACCGGGCATGTCGCCTTCGACATAGGCTTGAATGTCCGGTTTCAGTGTTTCACCGGTCTCAACATTGTGTTTAAGAATGTGCAAAGCCTTTTTTAGTGAAACATCATCGATGTCTGAAAATTCTCCAGCCTGAGCTGCTTTAAGTGTTTTCAGGTTAAGGCTGCCAATTTTGTCTTCCGTTATGGGTAAACCCAAGCAGTGGGTCAGCACTGTAAACAGGCGTTTGGCATCCGTATCGGGCAAGGCGCGGGCGGCCAACCCGATACGTAAAGCCAGTTCTCTTGAAAGCGTGTCCTGGCTGCTCATGGGTTTATGCCTCGAGTGGCAGTATGCAATTATCGATTGGACATACCTTGACACACTGGGGTACGTCAAAATCACCTTCGCATTCGGTACAGGTTTTTTTGTCGATTTTAAAGACAATGGAACCCTCTGTTATGGAGTTGGTCGGGCAGACGGGTTCACAGTCACCACATGAAATACAATCCGCTTCAACAATATATAAGGCCATGATTATTCTCCTAATCTAAACGTTTTGCGCGTAAGGTAACGGGGAAGTCCGGCTGTTCATCCAGGGGTTCAAAATAATATTTTGAACCATCGCTGAGTAGAACTTCACCGCCCCATTTATCGTGGTTATCGAATTCAATGGATTCCGCCACTTCTTCCAAATCTTTTTTGGGTACGTAGAAGACTAATTTGCCTTCTGCATTTTTTTTCAACATGACACTAGGCATGGAGTTCTCCGTTTACACGCATTTAAAGGTTATTACGCGTCAATTTAAAAACATTGTTTATTCACCACGAAGGCACGAAGAGCACGAAGATTTTCTTTTGGTTTCTTCGTGAACTTCGTGTCTTCGTGGTGAAATGTTTTAAGTTAACGAATCAAATCGTAGTTATAGTCTGTTGTACCCATACCTTTGGTTTCTTTATCCAGCTGTTCCAGCACGGCATTAACCAGGGTTGTCAGCAAATAAATAGCGCCTTCATAACCCAGCGTTGTCATTCTGTGCAGATGGTGTCGGTCAAAGATCGGGAAACCGATGCGGATTAACGGCACTTCAAACTCTTCACCTTTATAGAAGGTGTCGCGTTGGATAAACTTGCCATAAGAATTGCCGATCATGAAGTCCGGTTTGTTGGTAAATACCAGGGAACGGAAATGCCATAAATCCTTGCCGATGTGGATTTGCGTGTTTTTGCCGTAAGGCGACGCATCAAGGATTTTTTGCAAGGCTTTTTGCCAGCGTTTGTTGGCGTGATTGCACAATACATCACTAGGCTCTGCACCGACTTCCAGCAAGAACTTGGTCATACCCATCACAAAATCCGCATCACCATACAGCGCAAACTTTTTGCCATGCAGCCAGGCGTGTGAATCGGTCATCATGTCAACCAATCTGCCGCGCTCCAGTTCCAGAGAAGCCGGGATAGGTTTGCCGGTCAATTCGGACACTTTCATCAGGAATTGATCGGTCCATTCCAGCCCCATCGGGATGTTAATCGGCGTGGCAGGTTGATGCCAGATGCTGTCAACAAACTTCTTGGTTTTTTCCAACTGCCAGGGTTGCAGCAACAAGGTATCAATCGCATTAGGCGCATCTTTGATTTCAGCCTGGGTAGTGCCACCTGAATACAGGCGGAACGTACCGTCGGCCGGGGTATCCAATACTTCAGACGGATCGCTTAACAATGTGTAATCAACACCCATTTCCTTCATCATGCGGTGCATGACGCGGAAGTTGCCCAGATAAGTTTCAAAGCCAGGCACCAGGTTGATCTTGCCATTGGAGCCGACTTTCTTGTCATCCATGTGATTCAAGGTGAAATAACGAATCATGCCTTCGAACATGTTGTCCCAGCCTGTGGTATGACTACCGACAAAACTTGGCGTATGGGCAAAAGGTGTTGGGAAGTCCTGTTCGATATGTCCGGCTTTTTTGGTGTTATTAATGAAGGCATTCAGGTCATCACCAATAACTTCAGCCATACAGGTGGTTGATACCGCAATAATGTCCGGTTTGTACAAAGCCTTGGCGTTTTCCAGGCCGGCCATCATGTTTTTCTGTCCGCCGAATACGGCCGCATCTTCAGTCATCGAATCGGATACGCAAGCAACCGGTTCCTTAAAGTGACGATTGAAGTAAGTACGGAAATACGCGACGCAACCTTGCGATCCATGCACATAAGGCATGGTCTTTTCAAAACCCAAAGCACAAAGTACAGCGCCCAAAGGTTGACAGGCTTTAGCCGGGTTTACTGTTAACGCTTCGCGGTTAAAATTGAGTTCCTGATATTCCTTGGTAGTTGTCCACTGAAACACTTCATCAATTTTTTCCTGAGGGTGACGCTCTTCATAAGCTTCACGTTTGTTTGCAAGGCTCTCCTTGTATTCATCGTTACGGAATAAAGGATAGCTGGGTTGTATGTTTTCGACTTCTTGACTCATGATAATCTCCTACGCGCCACTAATCTGTGGACGACGGTTGAAGGAAAAAGATTGCATCTTGGGTGGTGGGATTTACCCAATACTGTTGATTTAAGAGCATGTGCCCCTTCTCCCTCAGGGAGAAGGTTGGGATGAGGGGGATATAAATAAGTATTATTTCCTTATTTTGATTTTCCCTCACCCAACCCTCGCCCTCTGGAGAGGGCTTTGCACCGATTAAGTCAACTTTAACCACTCTACACAAAATTAAGCGTTTGCAGCGACCGCTACGTTTGAACTTTCAGCTGTTTTCCAGGGCACTTTCACTTGTTTCCAGCAAGGGTTATTCAATGTCATGTCCATATCGCGGGCAAAGATAGCAAAGCCGTCATAACCGTGATAAGGGCCGGAATAATCCCAGGAGTGCATTTGCCGGAAAGGAATACCCATTTTTTGGAAAATGTACTTTTCCTTGATACCGGAGCCGATCAGATCGGGTTTGATTCTCTTGACGAACTCTTCAAATTCATAACCGGTAACGTCGTCATAAATCAGCGTTGCATTGCCCATTTCCTTGATGGTACGGTCATAGTCATCGTTGTGACCGAATTCATAACCGGTACCGACCACTTCCATGCCCAGGTCTTCATAGGCACCGATCACATGACGGGGGCGCAAGCCGCCGACATAGAGCATCACGCGTTTGCCCTGCAGACGCGGTTTGTATTTGGCAATAACGGCATCGTATTCAGCCTGATATTTGGCGATAACCCTTTCAGCGCCCGCCTGAATCGTTTCATCAAACAACGCAGCAATCTTGCGTAATGATTCGGCAATTTTGGTGGGGCCAAAGAAGTTGTACTCGATCCAGGGGATTTTGTATTTTTCTTCCATGTGCCGTGCAATGTAGTTCATTGAACGGTAGCAATGGATCAAATTCAGTTTTACCTTGGGGGTTTTTTCCATTTCGGCGATGGTACCGTCACCAGACCATTGGGCGACTACACGCAAGCCCATTTCTTCCAATAAAGTACGTGAAGCCCAGGCATCACCACCGATGTTGTAGTCACCAATCACCGCGACATCATAAGGTGTGGTTGCAAATGTCTCATCACCATCGCGGTTTTCCAGCACCCAGTCCCGAATCGCATCATTCGCAATGTGATGGCCAAGCGACTGGGAAACACCGCGGAAGCCTTCGCAACGCACCGGTACGACAGGCTTGTTGATTTCCTTGTTGGCTTTTTTGGCCACCGCTTCAATATCATCGCCAATCAAACCGATCGGGCATTCTGACTGAATGCTGATGCCTTTATTGAGCGGAAACAATTCCTCGATTTCGTGCATGATCTTGGCGAGCTTTTTATCGCCGCCAAAAACGATATCTTTCTCCTGAAAATCAGAAGTAAAGTTCATCGTGCCGAAAGTATTAACGCCGGTAGTCCCTACATAATAGTTACGACGGCCTGCGCGTGAATACTGGCCGCAGCCCACCGGGCCATGCGAGATATGAATCATATCTTTAATCGGTCCCCAAACCACACCCTTGGAACCTGCGTAAGCACAGCCGCGAATGGTCATTACGCCGGGTTGTGATTTACGGTTTGAAGTAATACATTTATTGGATTTTTCCAGGGATTGATCGTTAACCGCCAAATGCTTGGCGCGATCTTTCCTTGCTTGTTCGGGATAGATCTCCAGCACTTCCTGAATAAGCGCTTCGGTCTCTTCTTTTGTTAGAGCAGCCATGAGTGTCTCCTACTTATGCCGTGGGTAATCCCCCAACAGACAGGTTTTAGGACGGGAATTCTGTAGAGACGCAAATCTTGCGTCTCTACAGTTGTTCGTTTTTAAGCGGTTGCTTCAGCGGCCGCAGTTACACCGATGATGGATTCGTCTACATCATCGATAATGCCGAATTCCATCATCAATTCTTCCAGTTCATCCATCGTGATGGGTGTTGGAATGACAAAATTCTTGTTATCACGAATTTTTGTAGCCAACTGGCGATATTCTTCAGCCTGTTTTGCTTCCGGTTCGTATTCGATAACCGTCATACGGCGAATTTCAGCGCGTTGTACGACGTTATCACGCGGTACAAAGTGAATCATTTGAGTGCCAAGCTTTGCAGCCAGAGCCGAGATCAATTCATCTTCACGCGCAGTTTCACGCGAGTTACAAATTAAACCGGCCAAACGCACACTGCCAGAGTTCGCGTATTTCACGATACCTTTGGCAATGTTATTGGCGGCATACATCGCCATCATTTCGCCCGAGCAGACGATGTAAATTTCCTGCGCCTTGTTCTCACGGATCGGCATGGCAAAGCCACCACACACAACATCCCCAAGTACATCATAAAAAACGAAGTCAAGTTCATCATCATAAGCACCTTCTTCTTCAAGGAAGTTAATTGCCGTGATGACACCGCGGCCCGCACAACCGACTCCGGGCTCAGGACCACCTGATTCAACACATTTAATACCGCCGTAACCGACTTTCAATACATCTTCAAGTTCTAAATCTTCAACGCTACCCGCTTCAGCAGCCAAACTCATAATGGTAGTTTGAGCTTTCGCATGCAGAATTAAACGGGTAGAGTCAGCTTTTGGGTCGCAACCCACTATCATTACACTGTTGCCCAGTTCTGCCAGCGCAGAAACCAGGTTTTGAGTTGTAGTAGACTTGCCGATTCCACCTTTACCGTATATTGCACATTGACGTAATGCCATGATCTTCTCCTGTATAGGACGTTGTTGTTAATGACATTTGAAGTAAAGCAAGCGCTGTGCCAATTGTAAAAACAATTTCATCTTATTGATTTATAAAAAATATTTTTAACAAGACCAATTATATTCAACGTGGTGTTTCAAACATTTTGTTGTGTGGGTGTAAGCTTAGTAACAGTGTGGTTATTGCGATTTTTTTGTGAAATGCTTCAGTTCTAAATCAGAATGATGGTGTCCCATGCGACAAACAATGGTGTAAAGGAGCCGGGTAGGGCACATAAGCGTAGCGCATCCACCAGAACAAACCGGCTTGCGCAAGGTTCGGATGCGCTCGCTTCTCCAGCCTGCAATCATCGTTCTGAAGGTTTTGCGTTTGTAGATAGGTTAAGCAACAAAGGATTGTTATAAATAGAACAAAATACTAACTACATATTTCTGCAGTTCTGCAGAGGCTTATTTAACCTATTGTTAATCATAAAGTTACAGCATTTATCAAAGCCCGTGAAAAATTGGATTAATTATTGCTGGGGTAAAAGAGACACATACTTAAACAATGGAGTTTGCAATGCCTTCTGACGTCTTTTCTGAAATATTAAATGGTTTGTACGAAAACAAAGTCGTACCTTATTTGGGTCCGGGTGCTCTTTTTGATGCAAGCAATAAACAAACCGGAGCTGCGATGCCCGCTGATAGCAATAGCCTGATTTTGGCTATGAATAACGGCAAGCCAATGGCGCCTAAATTAATGTATGAGTTTCCCAGGGCTGCCATGAATCAGGAGCTCAAAAAAGGCAGAAATTTTCTGGGTCAGTTTCTTACTAAATTATATGGGGATACTGAATGGACACGCGCGGCAGTACACAATTGGCTGGCAGAATGGAAGCCCGCCTATGTTATTGATATAAACAGGGATACGCAATTGCAAGACAGCTATGCCGATGAAGAGCATACGCTGATTGTAGGTGTCGCAAGAATCTCTGCCAGCCAGTTTCGATTTAAAATATATCACTTTGATGGCAGTGATTATTTTGAAATACCCCAGGAACAGATTGACGCCAGACTGCCCATTTTAT
>NQJI01000040.1 GCA_002256705.1 Methylococcaceae bacterium NSM2-1 | reverse complement strand
AATGAGTGAATTATTAGTGAAACAGTATGCTGAACCTGAATTCAACAATTGATCTGGACTTTAAGCAGTTCTTTCGCTGGTGGAAGCGAGAACTTGACTTTCTAGTACCTGAAAAAATAAAGCAGCTTGTTATTGACAAACAAGGCTTCATTATCGTTAGTCCTAGAGGCAATCAGTTAGTACTGACCTATATACGTGATGGGCAAATTGAACCCCTGGCGACGCTGGATCGAGGAGCTAGAGACGCTACATTTCAGGGCCTCTATGAAAAGGATGAACGCTTGGCTAAAGCCGATATAATACTCAGATTAACGGGTCAGGATGCCATTCAAAAAGAACTTAGTTTACCCGCTGCGGCAAAAGAAAACCTTTATCAGGTTGTTGCTTACGAACTTGATCGCTATACGCCATTTAAGGTGGAGCAGGTTTATTTTGCCGTTAAGCTGCTGGAGGGTGTAAACGAGCCAGGACAGATCAGAGTTATGCTGATATTAACGACCAGAGAAGTCCTTGATAGGCTCTATGAGGATATCAAGGCGATGGGCTTATCTCCGGTATTTGCCGATTATGAGGGTTCGGCTAATAATCTCGATTACCTCAATGATAGTTACAATCTGTTACCCGAAAGGCTAAGGCAAAAAACTGCAAAAATGCCACGTTTAATTCAGTCGGCACTGATAACGTTGACCTGTTTGCTGCTGGTAGCTGTTATTGCGATGCCCGTCTGGTTTGAATATCAAACCGTTAACGCATTACAATTAAAAGCCGATACTCTGGAAAAGGATGCCAAAAAGGTTAAAGCATTGCAGTCAGACATTGATGCTGTGATAGACGAAACCCGTCAGTTGATTGAAGAGAAAAGCGCGACACCTGAAGTGATCGTGATGTTGAATACGTTAAGCTCACTCATCAAGGATGATACCTGGCTGAGCTACGCACAATATTCAGACGGGCACTTGCAAATACAAGGTGAGTCGCCGGCCGCTTCAACACTGATTGCCGTTCTGGAAGCGTCTGAATTGTTTGTCAATGCCCGATTTGCTTCGCCAGTTACTCAGGATAGAATCAGCAAGCTTGAGAGATTTCAGATTACTGTTGATGTGGCCAAAGCAGGAGGCATCGATGGCGAGTAAAGATAAAAAACGTCCTATGCTCACCCCTGCACTACAACAACGCTGGATTGCTGTAGGTTTATTAATCGCCGTAGTACTGGTTATTGTTTTGGTCGTTATAGTACCCGTGGTTAGCAAGGGAATTGAGTTACACGAAACTAAAAATAATCTTGTTTTCAGGCTACAGCAATATGAAGGCATTTTAGCAAAAAAAGAGGCTGTTATTGCCAGTATGGCCAATATAAAACAGCAGCATGAGAAGCAAGGTTATTTTAATAGCCAGAAAACTGATGCTTTAGCGTCTGCCGAGATGCAGGAGTTTATAAAAAAAGCGATTGTTGATGCGGGAGGGCAATTGAACAGTACTCAGGCGCTTCCCGTCAGTAATAAAGATAAATTTAGCCGAATAACCGTTAGAGTAAGGATGACAGGAAATAGTGAAGCATTGCGGGCGGTGCTGTACAAGATAGAAACATCCACCCCATTGATTATTATCGACCAGATCGATATAAGACCCATGCGAGGCAAAAGGAATAGAATGACACGCCAAATTGAGTCCAGTAATGAATTGAACGTTAATTTTCAGGCGGTCAGTTTTATGAGAAAACAACCAGCATGAATAATAAGTTTGTGTCTATATTGGCCTCTGTCTGTATAGTGTGTGTTTTGATTATTATCGGCGAGTGGTTCTATGCAGTGCGGGCACAAAAGCAAGCACTGACCTCAACAGCTGCTGCGGAAACAAAAATAGCACATGATGAAATGCCCGGCATAGAGCTGACCAGGCAGTCCGAAGAAAGTTATGAGGATCTGGTGGCCAGGCCCTTGTTTATCAAAGGCAGAAGACCCGTAGATGAACCCAGCCCAGAGGAAGCTCAGGCTATCAAAGCTATTACCTTTGATTGGCAACTGAACGGCGTCTATTCGACGAAAAAAGGTCTATCCGCCTTGTTCAGTCGTTCTAAATCGAAGGTTCCTAAAGATAATTACCGAAAGATCACTGCAGGGGCTGATCTTGATGGCTGGAAGCTGATTGAAATTCACAAGGATAGAGCCATGCTAAAGCAAGGTGATCAGCAAAAGGAGTTACTGCTCCGAAAACCAAAATTGAAAGAATTGCCCAAGAAATCAAATGTACCGAATAAAACCAATAGCCCTCAACCCGAAGTTATCCCTCAATCCGAAGTTAGCCCCCAACCCGAAGAAGGTGATTTTGAGAACAATAATGATGAAGACTTTTAAAAAAATAGCAACAACCTCCTGCTTTCTGGTTGCGGGTTTAACGCTTGGCAGTTGTGAGTTATTAGCCCCAAAGACAGTGGCCAAATTACCGTTGTCTCCAGCAGCAAAGGAACAACTGGATAAGGAGCCGGATGTTGTTTTTAAAGATCTGCAAAACAAGCCGCCCATTACTGAAACAATGAGGCCTCCGAGTGAACTGTTTCCCGGGACCGACCGTTTTGTATCCGGCGCTAAACCGCAACACGGAAGAACTAAGCCAACGGGTGCTGGTACCTACAGCCTGAATTTTGACGAAGCCGACCTTGGTGAAGTGGCAAAAGTGATATTGGGCGATATCCTCGGGCAAAATTATGTACTAAGCCCGAAAGTAGCAGGTAAAGTCACGTTACAAACAACCGAGCCATTAACCAAAGAAGAATTGCTGCCTACTCTGGAAATGGTTCTGCGTATGAATAATGCGGCGCTGGTTAAGGATGGCAGAATTTATCATATTGAACCTGCCGCAGAAGCTTTATATACTTCCGGCATATCCAGTAGCAGGTCAGGGTATCAAACCAGAGTCATACCGGTTAGAAATGTCTCCGTTCAGGATATTGCCGATATTATAAAACCGCTGGTGCATGAAAAAACCATACTCAATGTTGATGGCGCACGCAATATTCTGGTGGCTTCTGGAACAGCCGATGAAATAGCCAGGGTGATTGATATGGTAGACACTTTCGATATTGATGTGTTAAGGGGCCGCTCTTTTGGCGTGTTCCCATTGGCCCATGTAGACCCGGAAACCATGATTGATGAACTGGAAGGAATTTTTAATCAAAAAGGTAAAACCGACGAGTCAGAGTTTTTCCAGTTTATGCCTGTAGAGCGATTAAATGCTGTTTTGGCCATTACCCATCAGTCACAATATCTGCAGGATATTGAAAGCTGGGTAGCCAGGCTGGATAAAGCCAACACAGCCTCTGGGGGTGGTGTTAATGTCTATAAAGTTCAACATGCGGATGCCGAGGAATTGGCGAATACGTTAAATGAGATTTTTACTGGCGCCGCAAAGAAAGATAAGTCTGCAAAGGTTGCGCCGGGGAAAAAAGCATCTACTATGACTAATAAGGAACCAACCAGTACCGGCACTATGCCAACCATGCCGACCGGCAATCTGGCATCCTTCGCCTTAAATCAGCCTGATGAAAATTCATCGGCAGGTGATGCGACGTCCGAGAATCCCGGGGCCTTCGCCGTTGATCAGCGCGTGGAAAAGTCATCGGCAAGCGGTAAAGCCAATGGAGAGGCTAAGGTGGCCAATGTCGACGATGTAAGAATAATTGCCGATAAAGCGAATAATGCGGTAGTTATTGTTGCTACGCCTCGCTCATACCAAACGATTCTTCCAGTCATCCAACAGCTGGATATACTGCCGTTGCAGGTATTGATTGATGCGACAGTAGTCTCGGTTAAGTTGACGGATAAATTACAGTATGGCATTGAATGGTTTTTAAGACAAGGAGACACTGCAATTGGTAGCAATTTAGGCGGAGAAGGGGGATTTTCTGGAATTGACATAGGAAATATGGCAATTGCAGGGGCCAAGGCCTTTGGAACAGGTGGACTTAGCCTGGTACAGAACTCGAATGAGGTAAAAGCTGTTTTGCATGCGGAATCCAGTAAGGGTAACGTTGATGTCATTTCATCGCCGTCTTTAATGGTGTTAAATAATCAGGAAGCGAAAATAAATGTCGGTCAACAAGTACCCATATCAACCGGCTCCTCATCGGTTCCTCTCTCCGGTGGGACGGCTGGTGGCACCTTTGCTCAATCCAATACAATTCAATATAAAGATACCGGCGTCACCCTGGAAGTTACGCCCAGGGTTAATGCTAACGGTATGGTTATTATGAACATCAAGCAAATTGTTAGTAGCGTAGTGCAAATATCACCTGTAGGCCGTACTCAAACTCAAGACCAAACGCCTACCATTGATAAAAAAGAGATTGAAAGTTCCGTTGCTGTACTGGACGGTGAAACGATAACGTTAGGCGGCTTAATTGATGAACAAAACACTGAGAACAAAAACGGGATTCCTTGGTTATATCAACTGCCGTTGATAGGGCCATTGTTTGGCAGTACATCATTTGATAAAACTAAAAATGAACTGGTTGTCCTGATCACGCCGCGCGTGGTAAAAAGCAAGCAGAATTCCAGGCAGGTGACTGATGAATTCAAGCGCAAATTGACCGGAATTTATCAGGGTGTATCGCAAACTGACTATGAAACAACCATGGGCCAAGAAGAACAATTAATTCATTAATTATGGATGTGTCAGCTTCGTAGTCGTGTAGAGTGGGCAAACGGCTTTATCGTTTGCCCACTCTTGATGAGACAACTAAAGGTGGTTAGAAGGGCACTGCCCACTCTTCAGTGAAACAGATTACCGCGTAATGACCTCATTGCCTTTCCCGACTAGCACAACATCAGCTGGGCGCATGGCGAAGAGGCCGACGGTGACCACGCCAGTAATATTATTGATAATTTGTTCCAGCTTGATCGGTTCCATAATATTCAGATTGTGAACATCAAGAATCACATTGTGGTTATCGGTAATAAAATTCTCCCGCCATACCGGCTGACCGCCCAATTTAACAAGCTCTCTGGCAACATAACTTCTCGCCATTGGAATCACTTCAATTGGCAGAGGAAATGCACCCAATACATCAACGCATTTGGTTTCATCCACAATACACACAAACTGCTTGCTGGCTGCGGCAATGATTTTTTCACGGGTCAATGCGCCGCCGCCGCCTTTAATCAAATGTTTGTGGGGACTCACTTCATCTGCGCCATCAATATAAACATCCAGGGTACCGACTGCGTTCAAGTCAAGCACAGGAATGCCGACTTTTTTTAATTGCGCGGTACTCATTTCAGAACTGGAAACAGCGCCCTCAATATCCGCTCTAAAATCGGCCAAAAAATCGATGAAATGTTTCACCGTAGAGCCAGTACCTACGCCAATAATGGCAACATCTTTAATATAGTGTAAAGCGGCTTGAGCAACTTTTTGTTTCAATTCATCTTGTGTCATGGTGAGCTACCGTAATAAAGTAAATGGTGTGCGATAATACCGCAGAACCAGACATTCTTCAGCCGATTTTTTAAAAAATGTCCCAAAACTACATAGAAAAAATTTTACGCGCCAAAGTTTACGATGTTGCCATAGAAACCCCTTTGGATTTCGCCCCCTCTCTGTCAGAACGACTGGCAAATCGCGTTTTTTTAAAACGTGAAGATTTGCAGTCTGTGTTTTCGTTTAAATTACGCGGCGCTTATAACAAAATGTCCATGCTGGATGAGCCGTCCAGGGCAAGAGGAGTAATTGCCGCTTCCGCCGGCAATCATGCTCAAGGCGTGGCTTTGGCCGCAAAAAGACTGGACATTAAAGCATTGATTGTAATGCCAACCACAACGCCGGAAATCAAGATTAAATCCGTTAAGGCAATGGGTGCCGACATTATTCTATTTGGCGATTCCTACAGCGAAACTTATACCCATGCTACAGAATTGGCGGCACAAAACGGCATGGCGTTTATTCATCCCTTTGATGATCCTGATGTCATTGCCGGGCAAGGCACTATAGCCATGGAAATCCTCAGACAGCACCCCGGCGATTTAAACGCTATTTTCGTACCTGTGGGCGGTGGCGGGTTGATTGCCGGTATTGCGGTCTATGTAAAATTTGTGCGCCCTGACATAAAAATTATTGGTGTGGAACCGGATGATGCCGATTGTCTCAACCGCGCCTTGAAAGCCAACAGCCGGGTCATCATTGAACAAGTCGGTTTATTTGCAGATGGCGTTGCCGTTAAACAAGTGGGTGCAGAACCTTTTCGACTGGCACAAAGCCATGTTGATGAAGTTATTACCGTTAATACCGATGAAATCTGTGCAGCAATCAAAGATATTTTTGATGATACCCGTTCGATAGCCGAACCTGCCGGTGCATTGGCAATTGCCGGTTTAAAAAAATATGTAGAACAGGAGCAAATAACGGGACAAGTCCTGATTGCCATAGACAGCGGCGCCAATATCAATTTCGACCGCTTGCGCTATGTAGCCGAGCGGGCGCAAGTCGGTGAACACCGCGAAATTTTACTGGCGGTCAGCATTCCTGAAGTGCCGGGCAGTTTTTTAGCGTTTTGTAAACTATTGGGCGGGCGCAGTATTACCGAATTCAATTACCGCTATTTTGACGCTGCCATGGCCCGGGTCTTTGTCGGGATTTCCAGCAGTGGCATTGAGTCAGACCGTGCGATAGTTATCCAGCAATTACAGCAACAGGGCTTTCAGGTCACCGACATGACCGCCAATGAATTAGCCAAGGAGCATATCCGTTATATGGTCGGAGGACATGCGCCACGTGAAATCAGCGAAATTATCTATAGTGTTCAATTTACTGAACGGCCAGACGCATTATTAAAGTTTTTGACCCATCTTGGCGGACGCTGGAATATCAGCTTGTTTCATTATCGCAATCATGGTGCAGCATTTGGCAAGGTATTGATAGGTATGCAAATAACCAAGGCAGAACAACAAGCCTTTCAACAATGCCTTGATGAACTGGATTTCACCTACAAAGAAGAAACAGAAAATCCGGCTTATCGGCTGTTTTCCGGCGGTATGAATTAGGGGCAATCCCTTGTGGTTGCCCTGATTTACAGGCTGCGCAGGGTGAATTTACGCATTTTTCATATACCCATCAGGCAACGTACCATTCGTTAAGATTTGAGGTGAGGTCGGGCAACAGTTTTATCGTTGCCCGACATTCCGGCCTCCGATGATGGGTTGGCAGTGGATAAACCGATAACCAATCCCCTATTCGACCATCGAAATGTCAGGCATAAAAAGCATGCTCGACTGCAGTGTGATGAGATTTTTGTTACAAATCAGCAGCATTGCTCTTCCCTGTTTCAACTACTACCGCTTTTTCTTTAACCACCGCTTTATTCCACAAGCCGTTGCTTGAAAAACAGCTCCAGCCCCATTTAAGCCAGTTGAGTAATGACACTGCCAGCCATAATGCCCAGGCTAGCATCAACAGTCGATATACAATTAATGGCACGGAAATTACTGTTGCGGTCGGCAAGGTTGATAAACTTCTATCCTGATACCAGTTTAAAAAGAAAGCCGAGGACTGATTGCCGGTAATCAGCATATCGGGTGAGCTCAGTAGACCCTGGGCAACGGCTGCAAATAACACGCCCAGTGCCAGCACGGTCAAGCCGCCAATAATAATTTGCAGGGCATTAAAATAACGCAATTCCTTAGCGGATTGCTTCGCTCGCCAGCCTAACAGCATTAACCAGGCAATAACAATGCCTGCCGATGCCATCGGTATCTGGCTTAAGCCCACCAGCAATAAAAACCAGTGCCGGCTTTTCAATGGTGTCAGAGGGATTTTCCCGAGGCCTAAAGACAGGATAAAAATAACGATCAACACGCCCCAGAATAACACTGCAGGCCCCATTCTGGGTCCCATAACGAATAATACCCAGCGATCCTGGCCCAGACTGATACTCAGATTCGTATTGACACTGTCCTGGCCCAAATCGACTAATGGTGTAGTTACGGCCGCGGAGATAGCCTTGGTTTCCTGCCAGCTTATCAAAACCTCCTGTTTGCCGGGATTGACCGGTAATGTCAGTTTCCTGCCTTGCTGCCGGATGGGCTGTAGCTGTCCATCAATGGCTACCGATTGCAGCACTGCTTTTTCAGGTAAGGTCAGCGTATGTTGCGTACCCTGGGAGCTGCGCAGGCTGATTTTTAATTCTGCGTCCTGTGTGCGCTGTCCGGGTTTAATACCCAGACTGCTGCTATCTATGGTTAATGTTTGCCCTTCCACCGCTTGGGGCCGGGTTATTTGCAGCGTTATTTTTTCACCGGGCCAGGGATGCCATTCGGGCAACCACTGCCCTTCGCTATTCAAATGAATCATGGCTATTCCTGATGGCGCTATATGCCAGATAGGACTGACATCAGCTTTCCAGACTTCGATCCATTGCTCCGTTCGCGGCGCGGTCAATTCGATTTTTTCCGATTTCTCCAGCGTGGATTCCCATTGCATAACGGTTTGCTGTGCCGTCATATTCACTTCAACGGCCTTGTACTTTACGCGAATTCCCGGACTGGTAACTGATTCACCTGGTAGCAATGGGACAGTTAAAATAACGGCCGAATCTGCAGGAGAAATCCTGATAATCCGGGTTATAACGCGCCAATCCAGGCCCACGGACAACAGTCGATCGACGCGAACAAAGGGCGGCAGAACACCGGGCTCCAGTA
>NQJI01000277.1:1603-3619 GCA_002256705.1 Methylococcaceae bacterium NSM2-1 | reverse complement strand
GTGGTAACGTGGTCACCCAGAATAATAGGCACTTGCCGATCATAAAAAGGATGTTGCAACAACTGATATTCCCAGGCTGAACCTTTGCAGTAACCAATAACATGATAATTATCGATGCCATATCGCAACATCGTATCCTTAAGCAATGCTTCAGCAACGACCAAGCGTTCTGTTTCACATTGCACGACGGCGTATTCCAAATCCGGATTCAAGGCAACGCCCTGATTGGCGGGTAACGTCCAGGGGGTTGTCGTCCAAATCACTACGGATAAAGCACCCTTCCCTTCATGCTCAGGCGCATGATGGCACAACCCCATAAATGCATCCTCATCAACCACCTGAAAACGCACATCTATCGCTGGCGAATGCTTATCTTCGTATTCAACCTCGGCTTCTGCCAATGCTGAACCACAATCGGTACACCAATGTACGGGCTTGGCGCCTGTTGCGATATGACCTTTTTGAGTAATTTTTCCCAACGAACGTACGATGTCCGCTTCAAAAGCAAAATCCATCGTTAAGTAGGGATTCTCCCAATCGCCTAAAATACCCAGACGGATAAATGCTTCTTTTTGTATGTTAACTTGTTTGCCCGCATATTCACGGCAGGCTTTACGAAAAACAGCAGGCGATACCTTAACGCCAGCTTTACCGATTTTCTTTTCCACCATCAATTCAATCGGCAATCCATGACAATCCCAACCAGGCACATAAGGCGCGTCAAAACCGCTCAAAGTTTTTGATTTAACAATGATGTCTTTTAAGACTTTATTAACTGCATGACCGATATGAATCTCGCCATTGGCATAAGGAGGACCATCATGCAAAATAAACTTGGGGCGTCCAGCAAAGGCTTGCCTGATCTTGTGGTACAAGTCAGCTTCATTCCATTTTTTTAACCGTTCAGGTTCGCGTTGCGCCAGATTGCCTTTCATGGGGAACGCGGTATTGGGTAAATTCAGTGTTTTTTTATAGTCCATCGTCATTATCTTTTCATCTCAGCAAAAATCTTCTTGGTCTCAGCCACATCTTTTACGATCTGGGCTTTCAGTTGTTCCAGTGAATGAAAACGCACTTCATCTCTGATTTTTTGTTTGAAATGCACTTCCACATAGCGCCCGTAGATTTCCCTATCAAAATCGAATAAATGCGTTTCAAGTATCACCTTGGAGCCGCCATCAACCGTTGGTCGCGTGCCTACATTGGCAACGCCCTCGAATTCAAAACCATCAATACCCGTCATAGTAACGGCAAACACGCCATTAACTGGCGTATTTTTTCTAAACATTCTTATATTGGCAGTGGGATAACCAATAGTCCGGCCGCGTTTATCGCCATGAGCCACCCGTCCGCACACCGAATAACAGTGCCCCAGCAATTTCTCCGCCTGTGCCAAATCGCCCGCGCCAAGCGCATCCCTGATAAGGGTGCTGCTTATACGCAACCCTTCTACCTGATAAGACCCGGTATCCTCAACACTAAAGCCATAAAGTTTGCCCTTTTCCTTGAGCATGGCAAAGTTACCCCGTCTCGCCTTACCAAAATGAAAATCATCCCCGATTACCAGATGCTTGACATTCAATTTTTTTATTAAAACATCATCAATAAACTGCTCGGCGTCACAGTTGGCAAAATAACGATTAAATCGCACTATCAGTAAGTTATCAACTGGCAATTTAGCAAACTCGATAACTTTTTCCCTCAACCGCATCAGGCGTGAGGGAGAATTGTCGCCAAGAAAGTATTCCAGCGGCTGCGGTTCAAAAATCATGATCACCACCGGCAAACCAAAAGTCTCACCTCGCTCAGCCAGTTTTTTTATCACCGTTCGATGACCTAAATGCAAACCGTCAAAATTGCCTATAGTCAGTACGCAACCGTTTTTGAACGGCTCTAAATGAGATAATCCTCTAATTAAATGCATGATCCTTTTGATGACACAAAGATTTTTATTTTATCATGTGCAGCAGTTAAATGCGGTAATCATCGATGGTGGGCAAATAATAAAAATGTTTG
>NQJI01000277.1:0-1560 GCA_002256705.1 Methylococcaceae bacterium NSM2-1 | reverse complement strand
AACTGACTCGCATGGTTTTATTCTCGCTTATTCCCTGCGCAACAGACAAATGTCGCAGCCTTAAGCCTGTCAGTACCAATGTCGCTGTGTAAATGGCAATCCCAATTACTATCCACTTGAGCAAGTTAATAACTCTCTCCCCTGAGCCCCACTGATTCCACCAGCTCGCATCAACCAAATAATACAGGGCAGCCGACATGGCGGCGCTAGCCAGTAACACGCGGATAATAAACAGCAACCATCCGCTTTCGGGTTGATAGACGCTTTCTTGCCATAATTTTTTCAGCAGTAAAGCCGCATTAAAAAAAGCACCCAGAGAAGTGGCTAAAGCCAACCCTGCATGAGCCAACGGAAAAACCAGCGCCACATTTAAAATCAAACTGACTATCATCGCGTAAACGCCATAGCGAACCGGCGTTTTCATATCCTGACGCGCAGTAAAACCCGGCACCAGCACTTTGACCAATATATAGCCCAGCAAACCAACCGAGTAAGCTCTTAGACTCATGCCTGCATAGTGCACATCCTTCACGCTAAATTCGTTATACTGAAATAGCGTTGATAACATCGGCTCAGCCAGTAACAGCAAGCCAATGGTCGCGGGCATGCCTACCAGAAAACCTAAGCGCAAACCCCAATCCAGTGAATTTGAAAACCCCGCCGCGTCTTCCGCCGCATGATTTTTAGCCAGGTTGGGTAAAATCACCGTTCCCAGAGCAAGCCCCAATATACCCAGCGGAAATTCCACCAAACGATCCGAATAATAAAGCCAGGATACGCTGCCTACCGTTAAAAATGAGGCAATCAGAGTATCCAGCAGCAAATTAATCTGTGTGACTGATACGCTAAAAATTGCCGGCAGCATGAGGCCAACAATCTTTTTTACGCCTGGATCGTTAAAACCCACTCTAAATCTCGGCATCAGCCCCAACCGCATCAAAGCCGGAACCTGAAATAACAACTGCACGACACCCGCAGCAAAAACACCCCACGCTAAGGCCATAACTGGCTCCTCCATTAAAGGCGCAAGCCAGATTGCGGCGGCAATCATGCAAATATTCAAAAAAACGGGCGTTAACGCGGGGATAGCAAATTTACCATGAGCATTTAATACGCCGCCGGCAAAAGCGACCAATCCAATAAAAAGCAAATAGGGAAAGGTGATTTTCAACATAAGCACTGCCAACTCATGCTGCGTACCTTCCCATGAAAAACCGGGAGCCAATAGCAAAATAAGCAAAGGTGCGGCAACCATGCCGATTAATGTTATCAGCATTAAAATCAACGCCAATGTTCCTGCTGTTCTATCAACAAACAGCTTTAATGCTGATTTGCTTCCCTGCTCTTTATAATCTGCCAGAACAGGTACAAATGCATGAGCAAAAGCACCTTCTGCAAATAAGCGCCGTAAAAAATTGGGTATTTTAAACGCTACAAAAAACGCATCGGTTGCAACATCGACACCAAAAATGCGTGCAATCAACATATCCCGCACAAACCCGAGAATACGTGAAATCAGCGTCATACTCCCCACAATTGCAGTTGATTTAAAAAGCTGGC
>NQJI01000039.1 GCA_002256705.1 Methylococcaceae bacterium NSM2-1 | reverse complement strand
CTCTTCGGCGAACTGCTCGGCTGCTTCGATGAATCGTTGGTTGGTTTCTTGCTTTTCACTCGTTACCTGCATCGGTTGTTGCGTGTTATCTATCGACCCGTCAAGATGTTGTATCTCCTGCAAAGCCGGTAGTTCATTTAATGATGTAATATTAAAATAATCCAAAAATTGTTTGGTCGTGCCATATAAACCGGGTCTACCGGGAACTTCCTTGTGTGCCACTACCCTCACCCACTCACGTTCCAGTAAAGTCTGAATAATACTTGAACTGACACTGACGCCGCGTATATCTTCAATATCACCACGTGTTACCGGTTGCCTGTAGGCAATAATTGCCAATGTTTCCAGTAACGCCCTTGAATATTTTGGCGGTTTTTCTTCAAACAGCCGTGATACCCAGCGGGATAAATCCTGCTTGACCTGAAAACGGTAGCCGCTTGCTACCTGTTTTAATTCAATGGGTCGAAATTTATAATCCTCAGTAATCGCCTCTATCGCCGCTTGTATTTCCTGTAGTTCCGGCTGTTCCAGTTCAGGAAAAACCTGCTGTACTTGTTTAGCTGTCATCGGACGCTTGGCAGCAAATAAAATAGCTTCAACTATACGCTTGGTTTTCACGTTAATTTCAGGTTGTTCAGTGACTGGAGAGGGTGCGTTCAATGTAATTGACTTTAACCGTCGGCGAGTCCTGAGCCCTTCGGCTGCGCTCAGGAGATCCTTGGCGTAGGGGCGTAGCCTGACCGGTGCAATAGGCAGATCTTCGACAGGGCTCTCCTGAGCATAGTCGAAGGGTTCATGATGAACGGCTGAGGTTGAGTCAACAACATTGGGCTGCTCCCGTGGTTTAGTTTCCTTCTTCGGCGGAGGAGAAACTGGCGTTTCTGACTCGTATTTCGGTAAAGGGTTCTGACTGGATGATTTCGATGAGCCCTTCTTTGCCGAGTTCGAGGATGGCCAGAAACGAGACAACGACTCCGGGTCGACCTTCTTTTCGGATAAATAATTGCGAGAAAAGGAGACTATCTTCTCCTTTAAGGATTTCCAAAATGGTTGCCATTCGTTCACGGACAGATAAAGCTTCTTTGGTAATTTGGTGGTGGCTAAGTTGATCAACCCGCTTAAGGACATCCTGAAATGCCAGTAACATATCTCTTAATTGGATATCGGGTAACTGCTGTTCAACATTTAATGTAGATACATCGACATCTATGGCAAATATATCACGTTCAACTCTGGGCAATAAATCGATCTCTTCGGAGGCAGTCTTGATACACTCATATTCCTGTAATCTGCGAATTAGTGTTGCCCTGGGATCTTCTTCGTCATCATCTTCCTCAGACTGTCTCGGCAGCAGCATTCTTGACTTTATTTCTGCCAATAGCGCC
Source organism: Methylococcaceae bacterium NSM2-1 (assembly GCA_002256705.1). Lineage (GTDB taxonomy): Bacteria > Pseudomonadota > Gammaproteobacteria > Methylococcales > Methylomonadaceae > Methylobacter_C. Next base: position 7,598 of record NQJI01000039.1, on the reverse strand, counting down.
GCCATCACCAGATATTCTGCCGCCAGTTCCAGATTTAACACACCCATTATTTGAATATAGGAAATGTATTGATGGGTAATCTGGGCGATGGGTATGTTCACAATATCCAGATTCTGTCTTCTGATCAAATACAGTAATAAATCCAGCGGGCCTTCAAACAAGTCCAAAAACACTTCCAATGCATCCGGTGGAATATAAAGATCATCCGGCAGTTGATTAAAAGGCGTTCCGTTGACTATTGCAAAGGCGGGGGTTTGCTCCAGAATAACTGTTGCTATGTTATCACTCATTTTGTAGCCGCTTGTGTCGGGTTAGGCTGATGCGACCTACATCAACTTCCAAAACAGGATTTCCAGAGTGGGGCATAAGAATTTGACAAAAATCACAAGCCGGCAATTGAAAAAAACACTTTTTGCGCGACAAACATCGGATAAGCTAAAATTGCACCCAGCAGATTTGTGTATAACAACAACAATAAAATAATGAATCCGTACCGCTCCAGACGATTATATTGCCACGCCCAGTAACTTGGTAAAATACCGGTCAAAATACGACTGCCATCCAGTGGCGGAATCGGCAACAAGTTAATCAATGCCAAAACCAGATTAATTGAAATACCCGCAACGCCTGTATAAATCAACGGTAATGAGATAGCTTCAGCTCCTGCACCGATGGTAACGCCTAAACGGGTGATTAGCGCCCAGCCGAGCGCCATCAACAAATTAGAAACAGGTCCTGCCAAAGCGACTATGGCCATATCACGCAATGGATTTTTAAAATTCCGGGGCTCGACAGGTACCGGCTTTGCCCAACCAAAAATAAAACCTGTGCCCGTTATGAGTAATATCCCGGGAAGAATAATAGTTCCAAGTAAATCAATATGCTTGATCGGGTTTAAGGTCAACCGGCCCAGAGCAGAGGCGGTGTTATCACCGTATTTTTTTGCTACCCAACCGTGCGCCACTTCATGCACAGTAATCGCAAAAACCACCGGCAATATCCAAACCACTATACGCTGAATTAACGTTAATTCATCCATCATGTTGTATCCCCTCTATCAATCCAGCATGGGAGCAAGACCCTTGCCCTGTCTGATGATCTCTGCACCACTACTGGAAAATTCGATCATAGTCGTCTCTTCATATTCAATAATGCCCGCATCGATCACTAAATCCAGCTCATGTTCAAGCTTGTTTCTAATCTCGTAAGGATCGGTCATTGCCTCGGTTTCCCCAGGCAATATAAGGGTAGAGCTAAACAAAGCCTCGCCCAGTTCCTGAAGCAACAATTGCGTAACCGGATGATCGGGAATACGTATGCCTATGGTTTTTTTCTTGGGGTGTTGTAGCCTGCGCGGCACTTCTCGCGTAGCATCCAGAATAAACGTAAAAGGTCCCGGCGTTAACGCTTTAATCGCTCGATAAGCATCATTACCGATTTTGGTGAACATTGATACTTGCGTCAGGTCTTTGCAAACCAAAGTGAAATTGTGTTTATCATCCAACTGCCTGATACGCCGTATCTTATCCAGTGCCTGTTTATCGCCGATGTGGCAGCTAAGCGCATACGATGAATCGGTCGGATAAGCAATAACGCCACCCTTGCGAATGATTTCCACAGCACGATGAATCAATCGCAACTGCGGATTTTCCGGATGTATTTCAAAAAACTGAGCCATCATGACTACTTAAGTGAGATTAAATAGCCTCGCATTATACCTTACATCCGCGCAAGCTTGCAGCATGAATACGGCAAAGAGGTTTAAGATGTTGTAAGTCTTGGGTATTAAACCTTTTGATTAAAAGTTGGGTACAATAACGGCCTGTGCTATTAAAAACACCAGTTGCCAATGATTATTAGAATTGCTCTATTGTTAATGTTCGCTGCATTTGCTGTGTTTTTATCGGCAGACCTGTTGCTATGGCTGGCTGTGCCCGGGTTGCCTGGACTAATGACTCGTCTTGGCTTGGCCGTACTGTTAAGCGCGTTTGCCTTGTTACTGATTACAGGATTAATCGTCATTATTAAGCTCATCATCGCTGCCAACTTTGATTACTTTTCCGCCAGGCAGCGCTTACAACGGCGGCTATGGTTTATTCAGGCCAAACAGGACCAGCTTAACCGGCTGCATTATTTCAGAACATTGCAAATCAATTATTTTAATGAGCTCAAAAGAAAACGGCTGCTAAGTGCCAATAATCGTCGACACATACACTCTTTATCCAAAGCCATCGATAAAGACTTGCACTCGATTAAACAGCAGCTATCCAAAACAACTTATCTGCAATTACAACGAGAAAATATCCGGTATCGGGATCAACAGGATATTGAGGCTTTATTAAAATTGCAGCAAAAAATAGCCACTATTGTTTAGCAAATGACAACTTTAATAAACCCGGTTATTTCGTTGATTAAACTTTTTCATTCGGTTAAAGATGAAAATCTGCACTGGAAAAAAGCCAATCAGGATCAGCAAGCCAAGCTCAAACACGCTCGCGTGCTGGCCGAGAAAGCGCTGGAAACGGAATTAAAAAAGAAAAGTGTCCAGTTAGCGCATGAAATTACCCTGCTAAGGACTAAAAACGACGCCGAGCTATCCATGTTTAAAACCAAGTGCAAACAGGATATTAAGGACTATAAACAGTATTTGGCCTCTCTGGATCAGCTCAAGCGCTCAATACAGGCCAGTTATACGCATTTGCCCGAAGCGGTTGCTTTCACCATTCATCACCATGCGAAACATTTATTGAATCAAATGTGGGAAGCCGAAAACTTTGAACAAAAAATGCAGCACGAGATAGAGTTGATTAAATTTATGACCACGGTACATGAAGACACACGCCTGCATCTGGAAGGTGAGACCAACGAAAAACTACCGGAAAGAACGCTGAATTTGATTCAACAGAAATAACCATTTTTACTTGGTTTATTTGCAGGACGGCGTTGTTGGGTTTTATATTGGTTGGGATATGACATTGTAGATATATGATTCAGCTCTTTGCTGACAATATCTGAAACAATAAATACCCTGTCAATCAGCGCCCAGTATTTACCAGTAAACAGCGTCATAATTGACCATGTAAATTATTATCACATTGTTTGTTTAAAGTTTATTTACTGTAGAGCTGGTAAAAACTGATGCTGAAAGTGGTAACTTTTGCACGCTGATTTATACCGATGTGCCGGTAAAAGAGGTTCAGCCGACCTTCGTCTGCCCGGAATGCGGTGCAGCGATGATCATCGTGGAAATCCTGGCACGCAAACCGCTCATTCGTGCGCTGCCCACTCAGGCAGGTGCACCATTTACTCATAATCCGACAGTGGCGGACAGGTACAAACCACATGTCGGTCACCATAAACATTATCAATACGCCCGACCGGCGGCCAGTATTTATCATCATGCTGATTATTGTCAGGGAAAAAGGCTTGTTGCCTGGAGTATGGCAATGCCCATTCTTCCAGCAATAACCGGTGGGTATGCGGCGCATTGTGCAGAACGTTGTTTTCAGCATCTGCACTGCCGTCTTCAATGGCTTTAATTTCCTGACGGATAGCGATTAACGCATCGCAAAAACGATCGATCTCGGCTTTGTCCTCGCTTTCCGTGGGTTCGATCATCAAGGTATCGGCAACGGGAAATGATACGGTGGGCGCATGAAAACCGTAATCAATCAGGCGTTTGGCGATATCCTCCACGGTTATGTGGCAGGATTTTTTGAATTCACGGCAATCGATAATACATTCATGTGCAACCCAACCGTTTTTGCCGGTGTATAAAATCGGAAAATAAGGCGCCAAACGTTTGGCAATATAATTGGCGTTCAAAATGGCGGTCAATGTCGCGCGTTTTAAGCCTGCGGCCCCCATCATGGCGATATAAGCCCAGGAAATGGTGTATAAGCTGGCTGATCCCCAAGGCGCGGCGGACACCGTGCCTATTGTGCCATGCACGCCTTTGGCCGGGTTGACGCCATCAACAACCGGATGATCGGGCAGGAAAGGGGCAAGATGTCCACCCACGCCAATAGGTCCAACGCCCGGACCGCCGCCGCCATGCGGAATACAGAAGGTTTTATGCAGATTAAGATGAGCGACATCGGCGCCAATTTTCCCCGGACGGCTTAAGCCCACCAGCGCATTAAAGTTGGCGCCATCCAGATAAACCTGTCCGCCATGCTGATGAATAAGATCACAAATCTCTCTAAAGGATTCTTCAAAAACGCCGTGCGTGGACGGATAGGTAATCATTAAAGCCGCCAGTGTGTTTTGATATTCCGCCAGTTTCACCCGCAAATCATCCAGACTAACATTGCCGTTTTCATCACAAGCGACAACGACAACCTTAAGGCCTGCCATCGTTGCACTGGCAGGATTGGTGCCATGTGCGGAAGCGGGTATCAGACAGATGTTACGCTGTGACTGACCTGCTACTTCATGATATTTGCGGATAACCAACAAGCCGGTATATTCGCCTTGAGAACCCGCGTTGGGTTGCAGCGAAAAGGCGTCAAAGCCGGTCAGATCGCATAACATATCCTCCAGTTCAGCAAACATTTGCTGATAGCCATGGGTCTGGTACAGCGGCGCGAACGGATGCAGACCGTTAAACTCATGATAGGAAATAGTTTGCATTTCTGTGGCTGCATTAAGCTTCATCGTGCATGAGCCCAACGGTATCATGGAGCGATCCAGGGCTATATCACGTCTGGCGAGCCGACGCATATAACGCATCATTTCAGTTTCCGAATGATAGCGTTCAAAGACGGGGTGTTGCAGGATTTTATCGCTACGCCATAACTGTTCCGGAATACATTCGGTAATGCTTGCATTTAGCACATTGATATCAGGAAGGTCCGAGGTTGCGGATGCAAAAACCTGCCAGAGATCTCTTAAAATTTTCCGTGTTGTGGTTTCATCCAGCGAGATACCTATGTGGTCTGCGTCAATGATGCGCAAATTGATATTGGCTTCGTCAGCGTGTGCGGCAAATCGTTTGGCGCGGTTCGGAACATGAATCACTAACGTATCGAAATAGCACTCACTGAGGACTTCATGTCCTAACTGCTTTATTCCCGCAGCCAGAATTTGTGCATAGCGATGCACGCGGCCGGCAATCAGGCGCAAGCCTTCGCCGCCATGATAAACCGCATAAAACCCGGAGATAACGGCAAGCAGAACCTGGGAAGTGCAAATGTTGCTGGTCGCTTTATCCCGGCGGATATGCTGCTCCCGAGTTTGCAACGCCATACGTAATGCAACCTGTCCGTGACTGTCTTTGGATACACCGATGATGCGGCCGGGAACAGAGCGTTTGTACTCATCCCTGGTGGCAAAAAACGCTGCATGGGGGCCGCCATAGCCCATAGGCACGCCAAAGCGCTGGGAACTGCCTACGACAATATCGACACCGAAGGAAGCAGGCGGCTTTAATAACACCAGACTCAACAAGTCCGCAGCCACGGTGATCAGTGCGGATTTGTTATGAGCGATTGCGGTAATTTGGCTCAGGTCTTTTATTTCACCTTTGGAGCCGGGGTATTGCACTATCAGGGCAAAAAAATCATGTTGCTCCAGGTCATGGAAAGGGTCGGCAACGATAACCTCGTAACCCAATGAATGGGCACGGGTTTTGATAACCGCTATAGTTTGCGGGTGACAATCCTGATCCACGAAAATGCTGTTGGCAGAACTTTTTGACAAACGCCGCGACATGGTCATTGCCTCTGCCGCCGCAGTCGCTTCATCAAGCAATGAGGCATTGGCCAGCTCCATGCCGGTTAAATCGACAATCACTTGCTGATAGTTTAACAAAGCCTCCAGTCGACCCTGGCTGACTTCTGCCTGATAGGGAGTATAGGCCGTATACCAGCCAGGATTTTCCAGTACATTACGTTTAATCACCGCCGGCATAACCGTGTCGTGATAACCCATGCCTATCATTGAAGTAAACACTTTATTACGAGCGCGCATTTTGCGCAGATGTTTGATAACGGCGCGCTCGCTAATCGTTTCGGTCAGCTTTAATGGTTCAGGATTAAGAATATTGGCAGGAATTGCCTGCTCTATGATGTCTTCCAGTTCATTTAATCCCAATTCCGCGAGCATTTCCTTGGTTTGCTGCTGATTAGGGCCAATGTGACGATAAATAAAATTACCGCGCATTTCCAGTTGATCCAGGTTTGGGCGAGATGTTGGCATGATGTTTATCTATGGTAGCGGTGTGGAATAAAAGGTAATTTGGTTACGGTAACTGCAATTTTACGATCACGGACTATAGCGTACAAGGTATTGCCCAGGCTGACCGAAGTACGATCAAGCAGTGCCATAGCAACAGGTTTGCTTAAGGTGGGAGAAAAACTGCCACTGGTAACATGCCCTACGACCTTATCTTCGTTGTCGATAATAACACTGCCCTCCCTGACAGGTATTTTGCTTTCGACCACAAGTCCCGCACGGATTTTTTCGGAGCCAAGATGCAGCTGGTTCAGGATTTTGTCAGCTCCGGGGAATTGGTTATGGCCTTTTTTAATGACCCATTGCAGTCCTGCTTCTACCGGCGTGATGGATTCATTGAGCTCATGTCCGTAAAGGCTCAGACCCGCTTCCAGGCGCAAGGTATCTCTCGCACCCAGGCCGACCGCCTCAACGTCATCTTCAGCGAGTAACAGGCAGGCAAGTTGTTCCGCGTATTGATTGCCTACTGAAATTTCAAAGCCATCTTCGCCTGTATATCCGCTACGGCTGATATTGCAGGGTATACCGCTGATTTCTGTTACACAGGCTTGCATAAATGATAACGCTGCTGCATCAGAAGAAAATTTACGCATAACAGTTGCTGCGAGAGGGCCCTGGATTGCAAATAAGGCATGATCAGGCAATTCCTTAAAATCACAGTGCCCGGATAGATGGCCTTTCAAGTACGTAAAATCCTTGTCCTTGCAGGCCGCGTTAACAATAATCATCAGTCCCGAATCGATGCGGGTAATGATAATGTCATCAATAATGCCGCCATCGTTATTGGTTAATACCGTATATTTTTGGGTGCCTGGTTTAAGGCCGGTAATGTCGCTGGGTGTCAGTTGCTCAAGATCGCTGGCAGCTCCATCACCCGAAATCAGGCATTGCCCCATGTGGGAAATATCGAAAAAACCTGCGTGGCTGCGGCAGTGGAGATGTTCATGAATAATACCTTTGCTATATTGCAATGGCATTTGATAACCGGCAAAAGGCACCATTTTGGCACCCAACTCAAGATGAAGCTTGTAAAGCGGTGTCTGTTTTAACATGGCTATATTTGTCTCGGCGTGTGAGCAAGGTTGTAGTGTAACGCTGAAAAAATGTTAATCCAAGCGGGTTAGATTAGACGCCTCGATTTCTACTAGCTGAATAAGCAGAACCGGAAGACATAACCTGTCCAAAAAGCCGAGGATGCGCATTGCATACCTTTTTGGAGTTTGATGAACCGGAACGCACTTAAGGTACGCGATGCGTACCCTGCTCTACAATCTATCAGTGGTAGAACACAGCAACCGGGCATCAGCCAGAGATTGTTCAATCAGGTTGACGGGCACAGCCTGATTCTGGCTCAAAGACAAGGC